>JAKECL010000134.1 GCA_030460725.1 Propionibacterium sp. | reverse complement strand
GGGGTCCTGCAGCGACAGTGGTGGGGTGGTCTGGTCGTCCAGACGCAGGTGCACCCAGTCGGCGGTGAGGTCACGCCGGGCGTCCTGCGCCGCCCCGATGACACGCCCACGCAGGGCAGCCCGGGTCGTGGCCGGCGCCGTGGTGAGGGCCGCAGTGACCTGTTCCGGGGTGGTGAGGCGGCGCATCAGGCCTGCGGACTCCATCCGGGGGCGCAGTCCCTCCGCGGTGATGTCGTGGTAGCTGAGGTCCAGTCGGGCCACGCGGGGGTCCGCCAGCGTGGTCCCGGCACGCCGGACGTAGGACTCCAGGAGACGCCGCTTGATGGCGACGTCCAACTCGGTGTCGATGCCCGACCAGTCCCCTGAGGCGATGGCGTCGATGCCGCGTCCCCACAGGTCCACCACGTAGCGGTGTGCCCCGTCCAGCGCATCGGTGTCGGTGCGGGCCAGCACACGGTCGCGGATCTCGCGTTGGACCTGGACGGCCGTGAGTTCACGCCCGTCGGCCAGCTCCACGCGCACGGTCGCACCGAGGTCCCCGTTGACCTCCCGGATGGCGCGCATGGGCTCGGCCAGGATCAGGTCCTGGATGTCCAGCCCGTCCTCCAGGGCGGAGAGCAGGAGCTCCGTGGCCCCGGTCTTCAGAGCCGTGGTCGGTTCGGCGACATTGGTGTCCCCGACGATGACGTGCATGCGTCGGTAGGAACCGGAGTCGGCCAGTGGCTCGTCGCGGGTGTTGATGATGGGGCGGGAGCGTGTGGTGGCTGAGGAGACCGCGTCCCACATCTGGTCGGCACGCTGGGAGAAGCAGTACGTGGTCCGTCCCGAGGTGCGACGCAGGTGCCCGGAGCCCGTGAGGACCTGACGTGTGATGAAGTAGGAGACCAGTGCGTCGGCCACTTCCCGGAAGTCACGCCTGCGGTGCAGGAGGTAGTTCTCGTGGCAGCCGAAGGAGTTGCCCTGGGCGTCCAGGTTGTTGCGGAAGAGGTGCAGACGGGCGCGGATTCCGTCCGCCTCCAGTGCACGGTCACCCTGGAGGGCGAGATCGGCCAGCATGGTGGATCCGGCCCGGTCCTGGGCCAGGAGGTCCTCGATGCGGTCGCACTCCGCGGTCGCGTACTCGGGGTGGGAGCCGACGTCGAGGTAGAGCCGGCCCCCGTTGCGCAGGAAGAGGTTCGAGGAGCGTCCCTGTCGCAGCAGGGGGTCGAAGAGGTACCGCGCCGCCCGGTCCGCGTCAATGGGGGGTGTGCCCGGGTCCGTGGATGCCGCGTTCAGCCCGTACTCGGTCTCGATGCCGACGACCCGTCGCCTCACCTCACTGGCCGCCCTTCTGGACGAACCCCTGCACGAAGGACTCCGCATTGTTCTCCAGGACGGAGTCGATCTGGTCGAGGAGGTCGTCGATGGAGGAGGTCTGCGCCTGGACCTGGCCGCCCTCGTCCTCGGGTTCCTCTCCCCCGCCCGCTCCTGCGAACACCTGTGTGTTGGACATCTCTCCTCTTTCCCGTGGACCTGCGTCCACCCTCAGTCGTCGATGACCCTGCCGTGCTCGACCAGGTCCGCCAGCACCGGGTCCACACCCGCTGCCTCCGGGATCGGGCGACGCACCAGGCGGTCCCGTTCCGGTTCGTCCACCACCAGGGACGTCCATGAGGCCTTGACGAGGTCAGGGACCTCGGAGACCGCACGTCCGCGCACCCACGCCCGCGTGTCTCGCGGCGGTGTGTCCGCGGCCTGCTCGACCTGCGCCTGGGTGAAGAGGCGTCGCACCCGTCCTGCCTCGGCCAGACGTGCCACCAGACCGTGGTCGGGGCGCAGGTCCGACCACTGCAGGTCGATGGCCGCCAGACGCGGGTCGGACCACTCACATCCCAGCCGCTCGCGCTGGCGGGAGGTCAGCTGGTACTTCGCCACCCATTCGACCTCCGTGGACACGCTCCACAGGTCGGCGCGCATGCGGTCCAGGACCGACTGCCAGGTGTCGAGGATCTCCCGGTCCGCGTCCTGCGGGGTCAGTCCCAGGCGGTCGTAGGTGGCCAGGACCAGGTCCAGGTGGACCTGCTGGAGTTCGGCCGCGGTGTAGGAGCGTCCCCCCGCCACCGAGATCCGGTGGGTGAGGTCCGGGTCGTGGGAGACCTGCCAGGTCTCCTGGACGGGGTCGGACATGGCCAGCGCATCCCACTCCATGCCGACCCCCTGTTCGATGGCCCACAGGACCAGGGAGGTCGTGCCGAAGCGCAGCAGGGCGGAGACGTCGAACATGTTGCCGTCCCCACCGATGACGTGGAGCCTGCGGAAGCGCGCGGGGTCGGCATGGGGCTCGTCACGGGTGTTGATGATGGGCCGGTTGAAGGTGGTCTCCAGCCCGACCTCGTTCTCCACGAAGTCGGCGCGCTGGGACATCTGGAAGCCCGCCACCTCGGAGTGCTGCCCGATGCCGACGCGTCCCGCGCCGCACAGGACCGGGCGGGTCACCATGAAGGGGGTGAGGCCGCGGATCAGGTCGTCGAGGTCCACGAGGCGCTGGACCTGGTAGTTCTCATGGGTGCCGTAGGCCGCACCCTTGCCGTCGGTGTTGTTCTTGACCAGGACCAGGGGAGGCTCACCTGCGCGGGTGATCTCCTCCATGATGCGCCTGGCCACCACCTCGCCCGCCCGGTCCCACAGGACCGCGTCGTGGGGATTGGAGGTCTCGGGTGCGGAGTACTCGGGGTGGGCGTGGTCGACGTAGAGCCTCGCCCCGTTGCGCAGCACCGCATTGGTGGCCGAGGGCAGGGCGAGTTCCTCCGGCGTGGGACGCGAGACCTCCTCCGTCCCCCCCGAGGGCGCGAGGTGGTACGGGTCGTCGGTCAGCAGCGAGGGGTCCGCCGCCGCGCGGTCCATGCGGTGCCCACGCAGGTCGTTGAGGGGATCCTCCCCCGTGTAGTCCCAGCGCACCGGCGGGCCCTCACGTGAGATCCTCGCGTAGGCGGCCACGGCCTCGGCGGACATGGCCATGGCATTCGCCCACGGGTCCCCCGGTCGGTAGATGCCGTACTCCGTCTCCGTGCCGATGACGCGTCGTGCACTCATCGCTCCCCTTCCCTGACGGGCGTGACCGCAGTGACGTCCTCACGCAGACCGATGGTCCGCGCCCAGTCCTGGGGTGAGGACGTGCGTGCCAGCTCCATGGACTCCCGCATCTCCTCATCCACCCCTGCCAGCAGGTGGGAGGCCGTCAGCCCCGGGGCGTCCCCCCGCAACGTGTCCTTGATGGCATGTTTCTTCGCCCGTTCCACCGTGCCCGCGATCAGGGCACCGGAGACGATGTCGCACAGGTGGATGCGCCGGGTCCGCCCCGACGCGAAGGTCGCGTCGAACAGGGCGGTGGTGTCGTCCTGGGCGTAGAGGCGCTCCAGGGCCAGCTCCGTCATGGCGTGCAGGGCAGGTACCACACCGCCGTGTGCGCTGAGCTCCTCCTGGGCGAGGGGCAGGGCAGGGGTGAGGTACTTGGAGAAGATGTCACGGGCGCCCGAGCGGTCGGGGCGGTCGACCCTGATGCGCACGTCCAGACGACCGGGGCGCAGCACGGCCGGATCGATCATGTCGGCGCGGTTGGAGGCACCGATGATGACGACATTGTCCAGGGACTCCACTCCGTCCATCTCGGCCAGGAGCTGGGGGACGATCATGGTCTCCACATCGGAGGAGATTCCGCTCCCCCGGGTGCGGAAGAGGGCTTCCATCTCGTCGAAGAAGATGACGACGGGGACATCGGTGGAGGCCAGGGCCCGCGCGCGGGCGAAGATCGCGCGGATCTGACGTTCGGTCTCACCGACGAACTTGTTGAGGAGCTCAGGTCCCTTGATGGACAGGAAGTAGGTGCGCGCCCCGGAGTCCGCATGGGACAAGGAGTTGGCGACAGCCTTGGCGATGAGGGTCTTGCCGGAACCGGGAGGGCCGTAGAGGAGGATCCCCTTGGGGGGCCGCAGGCCGTAGGCACGGTAGAGCTCGGGGTGACGGAAGGGCATCTCCACCGCGTCACGCACCTGCTGGATCTGGGTGTCCAGACCGCCGATGTCGGCATAGGAGACGTCGGGGACCTCCGGGGTGAGGAGTTGCTCGACATCCGCGCGCACGACCCGCTCCAGCGCGTAGCCTGCGCGCAGGTCCACCAGTACGGAGTCCCCGGGACGCAGGTTGCCGTGGCGCAGCGGTCCGCCCAGCACCACCAGGTGCTCCTGCCCGCCCTCCAGGGCCACCAGGACCCGATCGACACCCACGACCTCCAGCACGGAGGCCAGGTTGCCGCTGCGGGGGAAGGAGTCGGCCTCCACGGCCACCATCTTGTCGTCCACGCGCAGCCACTGTCCGGGGCTCAGCGAGGTGAGGTCCAGGGAGGGGGCTGCGGCCAGGCGCATGCGCCGCCCCTGGACGATGGCCTCCAACTCGCGGGTGGCGGGTTCGGCGTGGACGAAGGTCGCCAGGGTCAGCGGAGGCCGGTTGACCTGCTGGAGCTGGTCCTGCATCTGGAGCAGTTGTTGGCGGGCCGTGCCCAGGGCTCGACTGAGGCGTTCGTTCTTCGCCTCCAAGGACACGACGGTGCGCTGCATCTCCTCGATGCGCGACTCACTGTAGGACTCCCCCACGACACCCCTTCCTCCGGATCCACCTCCACGGTAGATGCCCGACTCCCCGCGGGCCCGCCGGTTCCACGCCGCGGCCCGTGGGCGTGCCCATCCTCACACCTGGTCGGTGGAGGTCTCCCCCTCCTGATCGCGCTGCACCCAGTGATCGGCCCTGGTGCGGACGTCGCGGCGCACGCGGCGCACCTTCTTCTCGCTCGGGGTCCGCGCCCCCACCGCCTCATCGCTCCAGGAGCCCTCCTGGTCCCACATGCCCTCCAGACCGTCGGAGACCTTCGAGTGACGGCGGTCCGGCTCCTGGGGGCTGACGCCGTCGGCCAGGCGCCGGGCGGTGAGCAGGAAGCCTGTGTGGGCAACCATGCGGTGCTCGGGACGCACCGCCAGGCCTTCCAGGTGCCATTCGCGCTGGAGTGTCTCCCACGCCAGGGGCTCGGTGAAGCGACCCGAGGCGCGCAGGTCCTCCACCAGTCGTGACATCTGCGTGACGGTTGCGATGTAGCAGGTCAGAACCCCTCCTGGCACCAGTGCGCGGGCGACCTGGGCGATGTTCTCCCACGGCGCCAACATGTCCAGGACCACGCGGTCCACGCTGCCCGGGTCCAGGTCCTCCAGTGCGCGGGCCAGGTCCCCCACGCGCAGCTGCCATGCGGGGTGTCGTCTGCCGAACCAGAGGTCGACATTGGCTGCCGCTATGTCGGCGAAGTCCGCCCGGCGTTCCACGGAGAGCAGGTGTCCGCCCTCGCCCACGGCATCCAGCAGCGAGAGGGTGAGCGCACCGGAACCCACCCCGGCCTCCACGACGGTCGCACCGGGGAAGATGTCACCCATCTGGATGATGGTGCCGGCGTCCTTGGGGTAGACGACGGCAGCGCCCCTGGGCATGGACATCACGTAGTCGCAGAGCAGAGGGCGCAGGACCTGGAACTGACGTCCCTCAGGGGTGCGCACGACCTGACCGTCGGGCAGCCCGATGAGGTCGTCGTGGGCCAGGGTGCCCCGGTTCGTCTGGAAGCGACCCCCCCTGACCAGCACGATCGTGTGCAGACGGCCCTTCGGATCGCGCACCTGCACTCGATCTCCCTCACGGAGGGGGCCTCGGTGGGCTGCCTGGCCGAGTTCGGGTGTGGGGGACTTCACGAGGGCGGCCGGAGCGTCCTGTCCCCCCGCGCAGGCAGGTTCAGGAGCGGGGGCGACGTCCCCCCGCTCCTCCGGGTCGATGTCATTGACGGGGACGTCCTGCGGGGGCAGGGATGTGGCCGCGTGGCGCGGTGCGGGGTGCTGGCTGCTCATCGCTGGGAGTCTATCCGCCTCCCGCGGACCGGGTGGAGAGGAGGTGGGGCCGTGTCCACCGACGGGTCTGTCGCGATGCCTCCCTCCACAACCTCCAGCACCCACGCCCGCACCTGCAGGTGCCACCCGATACGGTGGGCCCATGGCCAATCCCGACACCGATCCCACCGTCCTGGTCCCCAACCCCCCGCACGTCCAGGCGCATGACGGGGACACCCGGCGCCCCCA
>JAKECL010000133.1 GCA_030460725.1 Propionibacterium sp. | reverse complement strand
CCGCGCCCCCCCCCCCCCCCCCCGCGGCCCCCCCGGCGCCCCCCGGGGCCCGCCACCGTGTCCTGATGGGCGGATCAGGACATCATGTGCCCCCTGCCAGAGCTGCCCTCCTGTCGAGTCCGAGCTCGGTGAAGGTTCCACCCAGGGAGACCTTGCGGTGTACAAGTTCACGGGTGCGCCCGACCAGCGCGAGGGCGTCAGCGGTGTACCGACCCAGGAGGCGTCGTGGTTCGTGGGCAATGCGCCACAACCAGCCGACCCGAAGCTGGTGCACCCAGGCGGGGAAGTAGTGCTCCGAGCGGGCGAACTGGTCGATCCACCCTCCTGCAGTGCACACGGTCGCGTGTGGAAGGACGGCATGGATCTCGGCTGCGACCTCCTCCTGGAGACCCGCGCCGAGTCCCACGACCACGAGCGAGGGATTGAAGTCGACGAGGATCGAGGGGTCCGCCCTCGTCGAGGAGAGCTCATCGAAGCCATCCAACGCAAGGACTTCCCGCGGCGCAAGGCGCTCCGCGGCCCGCCGCGCCACCCCGGGTGCAGCACCCAGGAGCACCACCCGGGCGTCGGGGGCCAGGACCTGGTCCAGAACCACCGGGAGAACGAGATCGGCAGATGTGCGGCCCACGACGTGACCGTGGCGGCGCAGCACCAGCTGGAGGAGGGTGCCGTCGACGCCCACCAGGTGCATGCGTGCCATGGCCTCCCAGTTGGCATGCTGGATGGACCAGTGGTTCAGCCAGGTGACGACGACACCCGGCTGGGACATCTCCTGGGCGAAGCGCAGGAGGAGGCCGTCCCCACTCCCTTCCCCCTTGTCCTTCCGTCGAACGGAGGAGTTGTCGGGGGTCCCAGACGTGATCTGCACTGACATGTCCATTCACCTCACCAGGGTTGCGCTGAGATCGAAGGTCGCACTGGGGGTGGACCGGTAGTTCAGGTGTGTCTCCACCGCGATGCGGTTCATCCCGTCTCGCAGTGCCACACCGGGGACCTCGACAGTGACGGGAGTCGCCAGGGCTGCTGCAGTGTTGACCGCGGCGTTGGCCCATGTGCTGTGCGAGACGGTGCCCTCCGTCATGCGATGACGTATGACCTCCTGGCCATTGACGTACACGACGACACCGTCGTCAGCACGGGTGACGAGGTCGAGTACGGAGGTCTCGGAGACGTCGCCGAGATCGATGTCCGTGACGAAGTAGAGGGAGGCCGCACGTTCGGCCGTGGGCTTGTCCAGGGATGTCACGACTCCCGGGTGCCCCCAACCCAACGGTGCGAGACCCGTCAGCCACCCGGCCAGGTCGGCGTCGGCCTTCCACGCGGTGTCCGGCGCCGCAGTCTCGTTGCGGTAGGACCAGCGACCACCCAGGGGCACAACCTCGACGGGTTCCGCGGGGTCCGGGTCAGGATCCGGATCGGGATCAGGATCGGGGTCCGGATCGGGATCGGGGTCCGGGTCCGGGTCCGGGTCCGGCTGACCGTTGCCCGGCACCGCGGTGAGCGTCGCCGAGAAGGACATGTTCGGGCTCGACCGGTAGTTGAGGTGAGTCTCTGCGGCCACGACATTCTCCCCTGCCACGAGCAGGGAGGCCGGGACGTCGACAGTCACGGGAGTCGCTGAGGCAACGGCTGTCGTCACCGCGGCGTTCGCGCGTGTCTCCGGGGTGACCGCGCCCTCCGACATCCGCGCCCGCCCCACCTCCTGCCCGTTGACGTGGACGACTGCGCCGTCGTCGGCAACGAAGGACAGCGTGAGGTGGTCCACTGCGTCCGGGTCCTCGATGCTGAAGTCGTGCCGGAAGAAGGTGGTCACGGGCCTCTCGGCCGGTGGCACCAGCACCGTGCCCAGTCCGGGGGCGCCATATCCGATCGGTGCCACTCCACTGCTCCAGTGGGAGTCATCGAAGGTGGTTCCGGTCCACCCCGCACCGGGTGTACCTCCCCCGTAGGAGTACGACCAGGTGGACGTCGCCTCGATGAGGACCGGGTTCTCCGGGTCGACCTCCCCGGCAGGCGGTGGGACGTGGACCGGGGTGGAGGCCGAGATATTCCCCTCCGCGTCCACTGCCCGCACGAAGAAGCGTTCCTCACCCCCGCGCGGCACGCTCACGGAGGTGGAGGAGGTCGTGGCGACAGTCCTGTCGTCTCGCAGCACCTGGTATGCGCTCGCCCCTGCGACACCGTCCCAGGCCAGGGTCACGTCCGCAGCGGCGGAGGCGGTCGTGCGCAGGGCGGAGGGGGTACTCGGAGCAGTGGTGTCACGTGGAGGGAACCTCACCCAGCCGCCGTTCCACTGCGCCCTCGACGCCGAGGTCCGCGATCCCGTGAAGTCCCCCCCGGCCCACAACGCGCCATCTTCGGCCATGAACAGCGACCACGCCCCTGCACCCGGCGACTCCAGACGGAAGGCGGTGAACTCCTCAAGTTGCTTGCCGGTGCGGGCGTCCCACGCGCCGATCCACTGGATCTTGTCTGCCTCGCTCCACCCGTCTCCGATGTTGGACCAGCCGTATGCGTCCTGGTAGACGTACTCCCCGCAGTGACATCCCCCGTACGCCACATCACCATTCGTGGCGATCGCCTGGAGGTCACCACCCACCCCCTTGGTGATCGATCCCGACACGCGTTGGAAGCCGGTGCGTTCAAAGCCGAACATCGAATGCTCGGACCCCCCGACGAACACGAGTTGCCCGGAGTCCGCTATGGCCTGCTGGTAGTTGCTGCGCTCACTCGCACTGCCGACGAACTGCCATGGAGCCACGGGGGCCGCCCCTGCCTGGGTCGACAGGGCCGTTGCCTTCATCGCGTCGTTGTTCACCGACTTGGTGAAGTAGCCAGCAGCATAGAAACGGCTCCCGTCGGGGCTGGTGTCGACATCGACCACGGTGCCGTTGAACTCCGGGTTCCACGAGCGGTCGGGAGCACCATCCAGGGACACACGACCCGAGGCGCGGGCATAGACGTTGTTGACCCCCTTGCCGCTCAGGTGCGTGAACGCCCCTCCCAGATAGACGTGCCCCTGCGTGAGGGCGAGGCTGTGCACACGGACCACTCCGTTGGAGATCCGGTTCTCGACCTTGAGGTCCCAGGAGCCGATCGTCTGCCCCGTCACTGCATCGAGCCTGACTGTCCCGCTGTGGGGTTCGCCGTTGACGCGGGTGAAGTCACCTCCGGCAAGCAGGGTGCCGTCGGGCATCGCCAACAACGCCTTCACCTGGTTGTCGAAGACGGGACGGAAGGTCGTCACCGGCTCACCGGTCGTGGAGTCGAAGGCGGCGAGTCCTCCCTGCGCCAAGACCCCTGACCCCGATGCCTGCGCACCCCTGCGGACCTGGGTGAAGTTGCCTCCCACAAAGACAACGTTCCCGATCTGGGCAAACGCCTGCGCCTGGGAGTTCCCCTCCGCCGTCCGTCCGTTCAGGTTGCCCCCGAGACCCCACGAGGTCGGTGAGGCGTAGCTGGAGACGACGGCACGCTGGGTCCGGGAAGCCGTGCCGCTGTCGGGGATCCGCTGGAACGCAGGGTCGGTGGACACGAGCTTGGGGCGCAGGTAGATCTCGCTCTGCGGCAGCGGTGCGCTGCCCGTGTTGGACCACAGGAAGGATGAGGAGCTCGTACTCCCACCCTGCGCCGATGATCCGTACCCGAAACCGATGCGGTAGGAGCGGCCCGACGTCATCGTGGTGTCCATACGGTTCCACCCGTTGTCCGAACCGAAGCTGGAGGAGAGCCGACCTCCGGAGCGCCACGCCCCGTTGTCGATCCGGTAGGAGGTGACCGGGTACTCCGCTCCCAACGCCCAGGTCCACCCGGTCATCTTCGACGGGCGCACGTCGAAACGCTGCCACTGTGTTCCCTGGGCGTCCCGGGCCCTGACCACGCGGAACCCGTCCTCCAGATCCTTCACATTCCCCCCACCGAGGAGCCCGTCAATGGTGGGGACCGAGAGCTGCACGGTCGGGAAGGCGGACGGCGTGCGGTTCTTCTCCAACAGGGCGCCCGCCGCACCCTGGCCCTGCGGGTAGCGGTCCCAGGACTCCCGACCACGGCCGATGAGGACCCATCCGCCTCCGTCGGTCGTCTGGTCGCAGTAGAACTCGGCAGGAGCTTCCATCGTGGGCGTCAGCAGCCAGTAGGCCCCGTCGACACTGGAGGGATTCGACTGCTTGATCTCCCAGCAGGAGGCGGCGGCGGTGTCCTCACCCAGTCCGTCCCGCACGGGCGCAGACTGGGCCGAGCTGATGGGCACCAGGGCGGAGACGACCGCCAACGAGCTTGCGGCAAGGAGTGCAGTTCCAACGGGACGAGGACGCCGCTTCATCGTGTCTCCCTCAGGGTGCTGTCAGATTGTTCAATCCTCTGACTTTTGAAAGTTTGAAGGAAGTGTGACAGCGTTCCCCCGCGGCGTCAACCGGAATCCACACTCTGCTCCGACGTCATCGGAGGCAACCTTCAACGCCGATGCCGCAGGACTTCTCCGAGACCTTCCAGACGGAGGGTTCTCCTGAGGAGCCACATGGACAGGCCCAGCACGAGAAGCGAGGTCAGGCCTGCGCAGACGAGCCCGAGGGGGGTGCGCCCCAGGATCAGGACCGCCGCCGCACTGGGTCCTCCCACCGCCAGGAGAACCGTGCCCAGCGCACCCAGGGCAGGCCACACCTGGGGGCGCACACCGAGCACGAGACTCACCTGCACGGCCGCGAGCAGGGCATCGACAAGCATGGAGACGGCCCAGACCACGGCAGCTGCGATGATTCCGTACCGTGGGACCAGGAGGAGGTTCCCCGCGACATTCAGCGTGAGCACGACGCCTTTGTTCAACGCCGCCCACCCGCTCCTCCCCCCCATCAGGAGGAGGGAGTGGATGTTCCCCGCAAGGAACGTCACCGCAGCTCCCGCACACAGGACGACCAACACGGGCCCTCCGGCCACGAAGTCGGGCCCCAACAGCGCCAGGACGACGGGCGCGAAGGAGGCGAGCAGCACCAGGACGGGCGTGGCGAACAGGACCAGCCACACCGTGGCCGTCGTGTGGAGCTCCCGCAGTCGTTCCTTCTGCCCCGTGTGGAGCAGCTCGGAGAATCGCGGCGAGACCACGACCCGCAGCGCCGCATCGACCAGGAGTCCCGCCTGGAGGAAACGACTCGCCCCACCGTAGATCCCGGCCGCGCCCGCCCCTGCGATCCAACCGACGATGACGATGTCGATCCACGTCAATGCCTGTTCGAGACCAGCAGAAAGTGTTCGGGGACCGGCGAAGGTCAGGATGCGGGTCCTCTCCTCACGATGTGGGAGCCCCCTGTCCCCACCTCCGGGTGCCAGACCGGCCACACGTCGCGCCAGGACCGCCGAGCACGCCAGGAGACCGACTGCCCAGGGCAGGGCCCATGACGCCGCGACCACGACCGACGAACCCGTTGCCACAGCGGCGACCACGGCCAGGGGCGGTCTGAGGCCAGGAATCATTGCATTGTTGACCAGCACGTACTCACGTACTCCGCCCAGGGCTCGCAGCGCGGAGGTCGCCACCAGGGTGAGTGAGGCGAGGGGGACGAACACCACCCCTGCCAGCACCGCCGATGACACTTCGGCATCGGCTACCCTACACAGGTACGGCGCGACCGCCGCCACGACAGCTGCAAGCAGGAGCCCACCCGTCGCAGCCAGCAGCGCCATGAACACCAGGGAGGGACGGATGCGACGCGCGTCATCGATCCGCAGTCTGGGGACCAGGAAGATGGCCGTGGAGTCCAGACCGAGCTTCCCGATGGCCAGCACCATGGCGAACACACCCGTTGCCTGGAGGACCACCCCCGCACCGCCGCTCCCCAGAGAGCGGGAGACGACGATGGTGAAGACGAGGCCCATGAGGGCACTGAAGGCCGACCCGACCAGGCTCAGCGCACCTCCTCGGGCGAGCTCCGCGCGCGCTGTGCCCACCGCGCTCACCGGGGCACCCCGAACATCGGTGCAGTAGTGTGTCCCTCACCACATTCCAGGGGCCCGGGAGGAGCCATGGCAACAGATCGTCGAATCGGCAGGAGCGCAGCCGTCGCCCTCGTCCTCCTCCTCGTCGTCGTGCTGGCGGGTCTCGCACTCTGGGCGGCGTCGCGACACGCCGGATCGGGGGCGCGCCCCTCATCTTCGGGGAAACCGGTGGCCCTCACCCCCACC
>JAKECL010000132.1 GCA_030460725.1 Propionibacterium sp. | reverse complement strand
AGGTGCTCCCAGGCCTGGCGGGTGGCGGCGCGCCCGCGCGCGGTACGCACCATGAAGCCCTCGCGCACCAGATAGGGCTCGGCCACGGTCTCCACGGTCTCGGCCTCCTCCCCCACAGTCACCGCCAGGGTCGTCAACCCGACGGGTCCCCCACCGAACCTCCGGCACAGTGCCTCCAGCACCGAGCGGTCCAGTCGGTCCAGGCCGGAGGCATCCACCTCGAAGAGCTCGAGTGCGGCGCGGGCGGCGTCCAGGGAGAGGGTCCCGTCCCCGTGGACCTGTGCGTAGTCCAGCACGCGTCGCAGCAGTCGGTTGGCGATGCGCGGGGTCCCCCGCGACCGTGAGGCCACCTCCTGGGCGGCAGCCGCGTCAAGGGGAGCACCCAGCAGACCCGCGGACCTGTGGACCACATCCTCCAGTTCGGCACTGGAGTAGAACTCCAGATGTGCTGTGAAGCCGAAGCGGTCGCGCAGGGGGGCCGGAAGCAGACCCGACCGTGTCGTGGCGCCGACCACCGTGAAGGGGGGAAGGGTCAGGGGGATGGAGGTCGCTCCCGGCCCCTTGCCCACCACCACGTCCACCCGGAAGTCCTCCATCGCCAGGTAGAGCATCTCCTCTGCAGTCCGGGCCAGGCGGTGGATCTCGTCGATGAAGAGGACGTCACCCTCCTGGAGCCCCGAGAGGATGGCGGCGAGGTCCCCGGCATGCTGGACGGCGGGACCGGAGGTCAGACGCAGCGAGGTGCCCATCTCAGCGGCAATGATCATGGCCAGGGTCGTCTTGCCCAGTCCGGGGGGACCGGCCAGCAGGACGTGGTCGGGGGTGACCCCGCGTCCGCGCGCAGCGTCGAGGACCAGTTGCAGTTGGGAGCGCACCGTCGCCTGCCCGATGAACTCCGAGAGGTGCTTGGGTCGCAGCGCCGCCTCTGCGGCACGCTCCAGATCCGAGGCATCGGGGGCGATGAGCCGCGGTGAGTCCGGGGCGGGGTCGAGATCAGCCACGTTGTCCCCCCAGCTCCACCAGTGCCGCTCTCAACAGGGAGGAGGCGTCCAGGCCGCGACCCCCCAGGCCCTCGACGGCTCGTGAGGCGACCGCCTCCGACCATCCCAGCTGGACCAGGGCGGCGCGCACCTCCTCCTCCGTCTCCCCCGCCGGGGCGGCTGCGCCTTCTTCCGGCAGACGGGCCGCGGAACCCAGCTTGTCGCCGATCTCCAGGACCATGCGCTGGGCGGACTTGCGACCCACCCCGGGGATGCGTTGGAGGGCGGTGAGGTCACCGGCGGTGACGGCATGACGGAGATCGTCAGGGGTCAGGACGGCCAGTGCAGCCAGCGCGATGCGCGGACCGATGCCGGAGACCGTCTGGAGTCGCTCGAAGACGTCCCTCTCGTCCGTACTGCGGAAACCGAAGAGGGTGAGGGAGTCCTCCCGCACGACCATCGAAGTGTGAAGGCGTACCTCCTCCCCCGAGTCCAGGGCTGCGGCCGTGGCGGGCGTGACCAGGACGCGCCATCCCACCCCGCCCACCAGAATCGTCACCGAGTCCAGGCCGATCTCCTCGACACTGCCCCTGAGCTGCGCGATCATCGTCTTCCTCCCCGCACCCACCGTGGGGCGAACACCTGTACGATCCTATCCCCGGTGCAGGCGCGGATCGACTGCACCCGTGCGGCGTTGCGCGGCCTGGGCGTCGACCCACGCCCGTTGGGCGGGGGTCAACTCCCCGCGCGCGCTCACCTTCCCCGACAGGGACACCGAGACCTCGGAGTCGTCACGCGACCCCAGCAGGCCGGTCCCCCTCCAGGCGTGACAGATGGCGATGGCCAGGGCGTCGGCGGCGTCCGCGGGACGCGGGATCTCGGCCAGGCCGAGCACGCGGGCTACCATGTGCTGGACCTGGGCCTTGCCTGCGGTGCCCGACCCCGTGACCGCCGCCTTGACCTCCGAGGGGGTGTGGACCGCCATCGGCAGTCCCGCCCGTCCCGTGCACACCATGGCGGCACCCATCACCTGCATGGTCGTGGTCACCGACTGCAGGTTCTCCTGGGCGAAGACCCGTTCGATGGCCACGACCTCGGGATGGAAGGTGCTGATCGCGGCATCGATGGCATCGGCGATGGTGCGCAGCCGGAAATGCGTGGCGAGCGCCGTGCCGGTGCGGGCCACGGAGACATGGACCAGGTGGGCCCGGCGCGAGGGATCCACCTCCACCACGCCGATACCGCACCGGGTGATTCCGGGATCGATGCCCATGACACGCACGCCGATCTCAGCTCCCGTCGGCCATGGAGACGAAGAGGCGGTGGAGACGGTGGTCACCACCGACCTCGGGGTGGAAGGAGGTCGCCAGGGCGCGCCCGCCGCGCACCGCCACCACTGCCCCGTCTGCGCTGTTCCCGGCACGTGCCAGGACCTCCACACCCGGACCCACACGCTCCACGCGAGGGGCGCGGATGAAGACGGCGTGGAAGGGCGCATCCAGACCCCGCACGTCCAGGTCCTCCTCCCAGGAGTCCACCTGGCGACCGAAGGCATTGCGGCGCACGGTCATGTCCAGCACACCCAGGCTGCGCTGGTCCTCACGCCCGTCCAGGACGTCAGTGGCCAACAGGATCATGCCCGCGCAGGTTCCCCACACGGGCATCCCCGCACCCAGGCGCTCGCGCAGCGGCTCCAGCAGGTCGAAGGCCACCAGGAGCTTCGACATCGTCGTGGACTCGCCCCCCGGCAACACCATCGCATCCACGGAGGCCAGCTCCGAGGGCCTGCGCACGGACACGGCGCGGGCGCCGGATTCCTCCAGCGCCCGCACGTGTTCACCGACATCGCCCTGCAGGGCGAGGACGCCGATCCTCACCATCCGCGCTCCGCGAGATGGTGCCCCACGGGGATGTCGTCGACATTGATGCCGACCATTGCCTCACCCAGACCGCGTGAGACGTCTGCGATGACATCCGCATCGTCGAAGAAGGTGGTGGCCTTGACAATGGCGGCCGCCCTCTTGGCAGGGTCGCCTGACTTGAAGATGCCTGAGCCCACGAAGACACCCTCGGCACCCAGCTGCATCATCATTGCCGCATCCGCCGGGGTGGCGATGCCACCGGCGGTGAAGAGGACGACGGGGAGACGCCCCTCGCGGGCGACCTCGGCGACCAGGTCGTAGGGCGCCTGCAGTTCCTTGGCGGCGACATAGAGCTCGTCCTCCGGCAGGGAGGTGAGGTGACGGATCTGGTCGCGGATCTGGCGCATGTGGGTGGTGGCGTTGGAGACGTCACCGGTGCCCGCCTCACCCTTGGAGCGGATCATGGCTGCGCCCTCGGTGATGCGGCGCAGGGCCTCACCCAGATTGGTGGCACCGCACACGAAGGGGACGGTGAAGTTCCACTTGTCGATGTGGTGGGAGTAGTCGGCGGGGGTCAACACCTCCGACTCGTCGATGTAGTCCACGCCCAGGGACTGCAGGACCTGCGCCTCGACGAAGTGACCGATGCGGGCCTTGGCCATGACCGGGATGGAGACGGCCTCGATGATGCCGTCGATGAGGTCGGGGTCCGACATGCGTGCGACCCCGCCCTGTGCGCGGATGTCGGCGGGGACGCGTTCCAGGGCCATGACGGCCACCGCGCCGGCGTCCTCGGCGATCTTCGCCTGCTCCGCGGTGACGACGTCCATGATGACGCCGCCCTTGAGCATCTGGGCCATGCCGCGCTTGACGCGGGCAGTGCCCACCTCGCGGGATGTCTCCTGTGAAGCGGTGTTCTCGGACACTTTCACTCCTCCTCTTCGAGCTGGGCGCGGACCTCGTCGGACATGGTCATGTTCTGGTACACGTTCTGCACGTCGTCGGAGTCCTCCAGCGCGTCGATCAGGCGCAGGACCTTCTCAGCGCCCTCCAGTCCCAACTCCACGTCCGTGGAGGCCACGAACTGGTTCTCCGCGGAGTCGTAGTCGATGTCCGCGGCCTGCAGGGCCTTGCGGACCTCGACCAGGTCGGCGGGGTCGGACTCCACGACGAAGCCGTCACCGGTGTCCTCCACTGAGTCCGCGCCCGCGTCCAGGACCGCCTCCAGGATCTTCTCCTCATCGACGTCCCCGCTCGCCGGCACCTCGATGACGCCGCGTCGGGTGAAGAGGTAGGAGACGGAGCCGGGGTCGGCCAGGGATCCACCGGAGCGGGTGAATGCCAGGCGGACGTCGGAGGCCGCGCGGTTGCGGTTGTCGGTGAGGCATTCCACGAGGAAGGCGACACCGTTGGGGCCGTAGCCCTCGTACATGATCGTCTCGTAATTCGCGCCACCGCCCTCGGCGCCGGAGCCACGCTTGACGGCGCGGTCGATGTTGTCGGCGGGCACGGAGTTCTTCTTCGCCTTCTGGATGGCGTCGAAGAGCGTGGGGTTGCCGGCCGGGTCACCGCCGCCCGTGCGGGCGGCCACCTCGATGTTCTTGATCAGGCGCGCGAAGAGCTTGCCGCGTTTGGCGTCGATCGCCGCCTTCTTGTGCTTCGTGGTGGCCCACTTGGAGTGTCCCGACATCAGTGCTCCCTCAGGGGTGGATTCGTACCACACCATCCTACCCGCGCCCGCAAGCCCGTGAGATCGCAAGGGGCCTGCGTGGGACCACGTGACGCGCTCCCTCAGTGGTGGGTGACACCCGTGGCCTCCTGCCAGTCCACTCCCGGACTGGGGTGCCACACCAGCCCGCGTGCGTGCCAGGAGCGGGCCAGGGGGAGGATCCGACTGCGGAAGGAGTCCCACTCCCCCACCCCACTTCCTGCCCACGCCACCTCCGCGGCAGCAGCCAGGCGCGGGAGGAGCAGGAGTGTGAGGTCCTCCATGTCGCGCACCGTCTCGGTCCACAGGCACGCCTCCACTCCCTCCACCGCCTCTCCCGCCAGGCCCGGGACGATCTGGCGGGGGTCCCACTCCAGGGAGTCGCGCAACTCGGTGGTACCCATCCAGGTCGTACCGATGCGGGTGGCAGGGTCGTACTTCATGTCCAGGTAGATGCGCGAGGCCGGGGAGAGGAGGACCCCCACCCCGCGCCGACCCGCGGCCGCCACCTCTGACAGATCCTCCCGTTCGTCCCACACCTGGACGAGGTCCCCTGGGGCCAGCAGGTGGGCGGCCTCCTGCCAGGCGACCGCGCGCAGGTTGTGGTCATGGACCCGCTCCAGTGCCATCCCCACCAGGCGCGCATAGTCACCGGGCGCAGTCACGTGGGGCTCGTCGCCCCCGACGTGGAGACCGTGGGCGGCGAAGGGGGCCAGCGCGTCGATGACGGCGTCCAGGAAGGCCGCGGTGCCCGGGGCCTGGGTCGAGAGCGTGGAGAAGCCGACTTCGGTGCCCGTGTAGGCGGGCGGTGGGCAGCCCCTCGGGTTGAGGTCCGGCAGGGCGTGCAGTGCCGCGTGGGTGTGACCGGGCACGTCCACCTCAGGCACCAGCGCAATGCCGCGCCGGGAGGCCTCGACCTCCAGGAGTGCCAGATCTGCCTGGGAGAGGAATCCTCCCGGATCCCCGCCCACCGCACCGCCGGAGGACTCCTCGACCAGACGCGGCTGCGCCGGGACCTCCACCCTCCACCCCTGGTCGTCGGAGAGGTGCAGATGGAGCACGTTGAGTGACACCTCCTCCATCACGTCCATGACGCGGCACAGATCCGCGGGAGGGAAGAAGTGTCGCGCGATGTCCAACCCCAGCCCACGCCAGCGGTAGGCCGGACGGTCCAGGATTCGGGCACACGGCAGGACTCCCCCGCCGGCGCGCACCATGCGCCGCAGCGTCCAGGCACCTCGGTGCGCGCCCTCCCGGTCCACGTAGGACAATCTGATGCCGCGGTCGGAGATCTCAAGTCCGTAGGCCTCGCGCACCTGCCAGGGGTGCGTCTCTGCCGCCGACCCCAGGTCCTCCGGCGAGGTGACCTGTCGCAACTCCACCGCGACCCCTCGACCGTCGACCTCGACCGCGTCAGGGTCCCGACCCCACGGGACCGGAGTCGTCGGGCCGGTCCACTCGAAGGAGAAGGGACGCGGAATGAGCCCCCATCCCGACCCGTGTCGCTGCGTGCGCGGCTGCGTGTCCACGCCCCGTGTCTCCACGTCCTCCCCCTCCCCGACCCGGACCCACCACGTCACAATGTGATCCCGGTAAAGCAGGAGACCCGTCACCGAACTGTTAGTTTGCTTAACTTAC
>JAKECL010000131.1 GCA_030460725.1 Propionibacterium sp. | reverse complement strand
CCAGGGTGTCGCGCTGCGGGACCTTTCGTGACCAGGGTGTCGCGCTGCGGGACCTTTCGTGACCAGGGTGTCGCGCTGCGGGACCTATCGTGACCAGGGCGTCGCGCTGCGGGATTCTCTGTGACGAGGACGTCGCGCAGCGGTCCCGGGCGATGGGGCGCCGACTGCCGCCGAGTGGGCAGGAGGCGCAGTGTCCCCCGTGGGCCTTCGGTCCCACCCGTGAGCGCATCAGCGCACGGATCTGTTCCACCACCTGACCCGATTCCTCAGAAGATGTTCCACATTGGTCCACCTGGTCCTACCGGTAGACCACAGGCATCCGAGAACGGACGACATGGACGTCGACCAGCGCTCGCGGACACCAATGTCGCGGGTAACAGGCTTCAACTTCTGAGGAGGTCTCAATTGGACTGGATCAAATTCGCTCTTGAGATCGCAGTGGTGCTGGTGTGCATCGCCATCGGCTCACGCATGGGTGGCATAGCCTTGGGCTTCTGGGGCGGTGTCGGCATGGTCGTCATCGTCACGGTGTTCCGCGAACCCGCAGCGGATCCACCCATGGACGTCATGCTCATCATCTTGTCGGTGATCTGCGCGACTGCCGCAATGCAGGCCGCAGGCGGCATCGACTACCTGGTGGGAGTGGCTGCACGCATCATCCGCAGGCACCCTGAACGCATCACGTTCGTCGGCCCACTCGTCGCGTGGCTGTTCACGGTGTGCGCGGGTACCGGCCACATCCTCTACCCCCTGCTCCCCGTCATCCACGACACTGCAGTCCGCAACGGCGTGCGTCCGGAGCGCCCCATGAGTGTCGCCGTCATCGGTTCGCTGCTGGGGATCACCGCCTCCCCGGTCTCCGCTGCCACCGCGGCTCTCATCGTCGTCATGGAGCCTCGCGGAGTGACCATGCCCCAGGTCCTCTCCATCTCCATCCCCGCCACACTGATCGGCCTCATGTGTGCCTCGCTGGTCATGCTGCACTGGGGCAAGGAGTTGGAGGACGATCCGGTCTACCAGAAGCGACTTGCAGCGGGCGATGTCCAGGACATCCCCCAGTACGTCCGACTGGCCCGTCGGGCCAAGCGCGAGGGCATCACTGTCCAGGCCCTTGCCCTCAAGGAGGGACTGGGGGAGATCGCCGCAGACGACCAGTCCTCCATTGCGCTCCTGGAACGCGAGAAGGATGCGCAGCGCGTCGCCGATGCGGAACATGAGAACGGGGCCCGACCCGGGTCCGGGCGTCTCTCGGCGCTGGTCTTCATGGTCACCGTCGTCCTCGTCGTCATCTTCGGGACCTTCTCCGGAATCCGTCCCCTGGATGCCGACGGCAAGCCGATGTCCATGGCGATCCTCATCCAGATGATCATGCTGGCCTGCGCCGCGGTCATCACCGTCGTCACCAGGGTGAAGGTTGCGAACATCCCCTCGACCTCGATCGCGAAGACGGGCCTGGTGGCCATCGTCGGCATCTTCGGGCTCGCCTGGTTGGGCTCCACGGTCATCGAGGCACACACCGACAAGATCGTCCCGGCCATGCAGGGGCTGACCGGCCAGCATCCCTGGCTGTTCACCGTCATGTTGTTCCTCGGGGCCATCCTGCTGTTCTCCCAGGCCACCACCACCCGGGCACTCATGCCGCTGGGGCTCTCCCTGGGCATCGCCAGCCCCTACCTGATCGCCATGTGGCCTGCGGTCAACGGAGCGTTCTTCCTGCCCACCTACGGGACCGTGGTGGCCGCACTGAACTTCGACCGCTCAGGCACCTCCAAGATCGGCAAGTTCGTGCTCAACCACTCCTACATGGTCCCCGGCCTCGTCGGGGTCATCTGCTCGGTCATCGCCGGGTTCGGCCTCGCCGCAGTCTTCCACTGACACGTGTGTGTGGCATGCGCTCCACCCGAGCGCACGCCACACACCCACCCGATCCACCTTCTGCGTCCCACAAGGAAAGAGGACATCACCATGAATGATCTGACACGGGACCTCTCCGAGCCCGTCGCGCCCTTCCCGGAGTTCCCCGAACGCGTGGCCGCCGAGACCGCCCGCAAGGCGGAGACCGAGCGCTACCCCGACTCCGAGTTCGCAGGCGCACCGAAGGAGCTCACCGATGAGCTCGAGCGCGGCGTCGACGCCCTCGCCGAGGAGATCATCGACGTCTCCCACACGATCCATGCCCACCCCGAGGTCGCCTTCCAGGAGCACTTCGCCGTGGAGACCCTCACCCGTCACCTCAAGGACCACGGCATCGATGCCACGGTCGGGGCCTTCGGTGTGGACACCGCGTTCACAGCCGAGTTCGGGTCCGGGAACGGGCCGCGGATCGGCATCATCTCCGAATATGACGCCCTGCCCGGAATCGGGCACGGCTGCGGTCACAACATCATGGCAGCGGCGGGCCTGGGAGCCGTGCTTGCGCTCAGGCGACTGCAGGACGAGCATCCGGAGGCACTCCCGGGCACCATCGTCTACTTCGGGGCGCCCGCTGAGGAGGGCCACTCCGGCAAGGAGTACATGGCCCGTGGGGGTGCCTTCGCCCCGGGCAGCCTGGATGCCTGCGTGATGGTCCACTCCTTCGGCGGCTACGACGTGGCCGACCAGGTGTGGCTGGGCCGGCGCGTCCTGACCGTGGACTTCAAGGGTGTCCCCGCCCATGCCTCGTCCGCGCCCTTCATGGGACGCAATGCGCTGGACGCTGCAGCACTCGTCTACCAGGGCATCGGTCTGCTGCGCCAGCAGATGACGCCCGTGGATCGTATCCACGCCATCATCACCGAGGGCGGCACCCGTCAGTCCATCATCACCGAGGACGCCCAGATGAAGTTCTACGTGCGCTCGAAGTTCCCCGGCATGCTCAAGGATCTCTCGCGTCGTCTGGAGAACATCATCGAGGGCGCGGCCCTCATGACCGACACGGGCGTGAGCATCCACTGGGACGAGCACCCCGCGACCCTGCCCGTGCGTTCCAACAGCGCCCTGGAAGGACGCTGGGTGGAGGCAGAGCGTCGCCGCGGGCGCGACCCGCTGCCCCTGGGTGTGGTCTCGGAGATCCTGGCGGCCTCCACCGACTTCGGTAATGTGTCCTACCGTGTCCCCGGCATCCATCCGCTGATCCGGGTGGCAGGAGCGGAGGCAGAGTTGCACACCCGCGACATGACGGCCGCCGGCGACAAGCCGGAGGCTGACAAGGGTGCGGTGGACGGGGCCTACGGTCTGGCCCAGACCGCACTGGACGTCCTGTGGGACAAGGACCTGTTGGCCGCCATCCACAAGGACTTCGACGAGGACGGCGGGGCCGTCGACGTCGAGCACTTCTTCGACTGAGCGGACAGGGGAGCGACATGGACCTCGACCGGGAACTGGTCGACCAGATGATCGCGTGGCGGAGGGACTTCCACCGCCACGCAGAGCCGGGGTGGACGGAGTTCCGCACCACCTCGATCATCGCCCGCACGCTGGAGGAGTGGGGATGGGACGTCGTCGTGGGTCCCGATGTCCACCGGGGTGCCACGCGCATGGGCGTGCCACCGGCCGATGTCCTGGCCGAGGCCCGCACCCGGGCTCTCGCCCAGGGTGCAGACCCCGAGCTGGTGGAACGCATGGGGGAGGGCTGGACCGGGGTGGTCGCCACCCTGGACCCAGGTCGGCCCGGCCCCGTGGTGGCGTTCCGCTTCGACATCGATGCCAACGACCTCCACGAATCCTCGGATCCTCGCCACCGTCCCACCGCCCAGGGGTTCTCCTCCCTCAACGAGGGCGCCATGCACGGCTGCGGCCACGATGGGCACGCCGCCATGGGGTTGGGGCTGGCACGCGTCCTGGCGGACAGGCGCTCCGAGCTCACCGGTTCGGTGCGCATCATCTTCCAGCCTGCGGAGGAGGGGGTGCGCGGCGCGCACTCGATCGTGGAGGCCGGATGGCTGGACGATGTCGACGTGTTCATCGCCACCCATCTCATGGCCGCCCAGGGGTTCGGTCATGTCTGTGTGGGCATGGACAGCTTCCTGGCCAGCACCAAGTTCGACGTCACCTTCACCGGCGTCGGCGCCCACGCGGGTGCCAACCCGGAGAAGGGACACAACGCCCTGCTCGCGGCGTGTGCCGCAACCACCAACATGGCGGCCATCGCCCCGCACTCTGCTGGGACCCAGCGCGTGAACGTGGGAACGCTGAACGCGGGCGAGGGGCGCAATGTGGTGCCCCGGCTGGCACGGATGCAGGTGGAGTGTCGGGGTGCGGACTCCCGGATCAACGACTACGTGTTCGCCCGGGCGAGGCAGGTGGTCCAGGGAGCTGCGCAGATGTTCGAGGTCAGCCACGAGATCGTCGTGACGGGCCGGGCCGAGACCGCTCCTCCCTCCCCGGAGCTGCTGCCCTTCGTCCACGCCTGTTTCGCCGCCGTGCCCGGCGTGACCCGGGTCACCGACACCGGGGGTGACCCGGGTTCCGAGGACGCCACCGCCATGATGAACCGGGTGAAGGAGCGAGGTGGCTTGGCCACCTATGTCGCCATCGGTATGGACGCACCCTGGGGTCACCACACCGAGGACTTCGACATCGACGAGGACTGCCTGGCCATCGGCGTTGCGGCGGAGTCGCAGATCGCGCTGGATGCGGCGGCCTTCCTCAAGGGTCTGCGAGGCTGAGGGGGAGTCGTCCCGAGCCCGTGTCTCCTCCCGGGCGTGGTCACTGGTGGCACCAGAGGTCGTGGGTACCTGTTCTGGACGGACGGGGACCCGCGACCTCGTTGTGAGCCGTGTGTCCGGCTCCTCCGCTGTATTTCCTCCACTGGGTCTCCTCCACTGTGTGGGGAGTACCACATCATGCATCCAGGCGTCTCCGGGATGCGGGCGCAGGAGGGTGTGGACACCTGAATCGGCTGCCTGACCTGCGGTTGTGATGATCACTCCTCTCCGCGCGAGTCTGTGAACAGTCGTGAACATGACCCGGTGAAGGTGTCACTATGGGTCCGACTTGAACATCCCTTGAAACTGTCATCCATTGTGTGGAAACGTGATGCCACAGAACGGAAATGACAGTTGTCCGCGCGGCGGCTCCCGCCAGCACGAGGAAGGGCCGGATTCATGATCGAACTCAGGGATGACGAGCGGGCGATGCTGGAGGGCCGCGACGGACCCGGCGCGCAGATCGCGATGAAGATCCAGGTCGCCATCGGTGAGGCCTATGACGCGCCCTACATGGTGCCCGTCACCCGCACCCACGTGGCCCTGTCCAACCAGGAGGCCGACCTGTGGTTCGTGGAGAAGCTCGTGGCGGGCGGTGCCAAGTGCCGCGTGCGCCCCACGGTCAACCCGAGCTTCAACTGGAAGCAGCTGGGGAAGGTCACCACGATCCGTCCCGAGGACGAAGCCATCGTCAAGCGCACCCACGCCGCCTACACCGACATCGGCGCGATCATGACCTATGACTGCACGCCCTACCTGGAGCGCAATGTCCCCAGGTACCGCGAGGTGATCTCCTTCTCCGAGTCCAGCGCCACCCCCTTCGTCAACTCCGTGTACGGGGCGCGATCGAACCGGGAGTCCGCCCAGAGTGCACTGTGCGCAGCGATCACCGGGGTGACCCCGCTGTACGGCTACCTGTTGGACGAGAACCGTCGCGGCCAGGTCCTGGTCGACGTGCAGGCGGACATGTCCTCGGACTTCGACTACCAGATGCTCGGGTACTTCACCCCGCGGCTCACCGGCTTCCGCATCCCCGTCTTCGAGGGCATCCACAACCCCACCAAGGAAGCCCTGATGAACCTGGGGGCTGAGCTCAACACCGGCGGCAACGTGGCGCTCTACCACATCGTCGGCTTCACCCCGGAGGCCTCCACCCGTGAGGAGGCCTTCCAGGGACACGAGGACTACGAGACGGTCATCATCACCGACGCAGACCTGGAGGCCATGCGCAAGGAGCTGACCGCCCCCGACGGCGCAATCGACTTCGCGCTCTTCGGCTGCCCCCACCTGACCATTGACCAGATCACCACGATCGCCGACATGGTGCGCGGGCACACCCTCAAGGTCCCCCTCTTCGCAATGACCTCGGCCCTCACCTTCGACCTGGCCCGCGAGATGGGCTACCTGGAGCAGATCGAGGCGGCAGGCGGCCACATCTTCTCCAACACCTGCATGGACCAGCCCTGCTGGGAGTTCCTCTACGGCAAACGTGGGGTCACCGAGTCCCCCAAGTGCGCCTACTACACGAAGCGACGG
>JAKECL010000130.1 GCA_030460725.1 Propionibacterium sp. | reverse complement strand
CAACAGACAGCACCCCGAATGGGCCCAAGCCGCACACGGGGCAGAAGCAGGGGCACTCACCCTGGACAACCGCCCCGCCGACAACCTCCGATTCAGTGTGAACGCCGTCCACGACGACAACCTTTGACCATCCCACTTGGGAAGATGCAACTTTCGGCTAAGTTTGTGTACGGTGTCCACGTCATATAGGAGGCGCGGTCAGATGAGGGGGCCTATAGGTGTTGGTCAATGGTCCGGTGGCTGGGAGCACTGCTTCCAGAGCCGCATCCCCCGGGGCGTCCATCTCCTTGGGAAGAACGGGGACAACGTCCACTTCGGGGGGCGACACTGACCTCCTCAGCACCTCGAACCCTCTCGCGACGGCTTCGATCTCACATGGACGGCTGTCCACTCCGGCCCGGACCCGACCATTCAACATCGCGTTCATTTTTCTCGCCGATCTCCTGACGATCACGATCGCTGCCATCGCGGCCATGCTCATCCGCACCGATGCGGTCGCAGGGTTCTTCCCCGACGACGCCAGGACGACCCACCTGCTGCGGCCGGTCGCGCTGACGATCGTGCCCGCCTGGCTCCTCCTCATCGCCCTGTTCAGCGGCTACCAGCGCAAGCAGCTGGGAGCAGGCACGGTCGAGTACCACCGGGTCCTTAACGCCTCTCTGCTCACCGCCGGTGTGCTGGGCATCTCGGCCTATCTGCTCCAGTACCCGATGTCACGGGCCTTCTACTTCCTGATGTTCGCCATCGGGGTTCCCCTGGTGCTGCTGGAGCGGTACCTGATGCGGCGCTACCTTCATCGGGCACGTAGGCAGGGCCGGTTCAGCCGTCGGGTACTCATCGCAGGCGACTGCACCCACATCAGCGACCTGGTGACTGTCCTCAATCGTGAGCCCTGGCTCGGCTATGACATTGCCGGCCTGTTGACCACCGATGCGCAGGCCTGCACCAAGAAGGTATCCATCCCCACGATCGGCACCCCCGAGCAAGCGGTCACTGCCGTGCGGGAGGCTCAGGCCGACATCGTCATCTTCACCGAGGGTGCGTACTCCCGCGGACGAGACTTCAACCGATTGGCCAGACGCCTCGAGGGCGAGAAGGCCGAACTCATCGTGGTGCCCACCCTCACCGATGTCTCCTCGACCCGGATGAGCGTGCGTCCGGTGGCCGGTATACCGCTGGTCCACATCGACAAGCCTCAGGCCGAGCGGGCCGGCACCTGGCTGAAGCGATCCTTCGACATCGTGGGCTCGCTCATCCTCATCATTGCCGCTTCCCCGATCGTCGCGGTGGCCGCTCTGGCGATCAAGCTGGAGGACGGCGGACCGGTACTCTTCCGTCAGCTCCGTGTCGGCATGGGTGGTCGGGCCTTCGAGTGCCTCAAGCTGCGCAGCATGGTCCCCGATGCCGAAGTCATTCGGGCGCAGCAACTGGCCGACGCCAATGAGGCGGACGGAGTGCTGTTCAAGATCAAGCATGACCCACGGGTGACCCGGGTGGGCCACTTCCTACGCAGGTACTCGATCGACGAACTTCCCCAGTTCTTCAACGTGCTGCGCGGCGATATGAGTCTGGTCGGCCCCCGGCCTGCGCTGTCGAAGGAGGTCGCCGCCTACAAGTCCCTTGTCAGGCGCCGCCTCGACGTCCGCCCGGGTGTCACCGGTCTGTGGCAGGTCTCGGGACGATCGGACCTCTCCTGGGATGACGCCGTGCGTCTGGATCTCTACTACGTCGACAACTGGTCGATGATTCAGGACATGACCATCCTCATGCGCACCTTCAAGGCGATCTTCAGCTCCTCGGGGGCGTACTGACACGGTGCTCACTGCCCAGTGGTCACGACACGTGACCGCCCGCCGGGTCATGCCCTCACCAATGGGGGCCAATCTGGCTCGCCTGCCATCAGCCTCTTGGTAGCTTGAGCGCGAATATTGACAGTGTCACCATTACATCGACGAAAGCGAGCGATCACAGAGTCATGCAGTATCTCATCACCGGCGGAGCCGGCCTCATCAAGCGGCGACCGGCCTGGAAGGCACCCGGTGACTGGAGTGCGGCAGACATGACAGCTCCCGACCCTGAGTCCGGGGGCCGCCCGATGACCTCGACACTCGCCATCATCCCGGCCCGCGGAGGATCCAAGGGGATTCCCCACAAGAACCTCAAGCCGCTGGCCGGCAGGCCACTGCTCGTCTGGACCATCGAGCAGGCTCTGGCCACCCCGGGACTGGACGTGTGCGTCTCCACCGAGGACTCCCGGATCGCCGAGATCGCACGCGCCGCCGGGGCCCGCGTCATCGCCCGACCGGCCGAACTGGCCCAGGACACCACGGCCACCGAACCGGTCGTCGAGCACGCCATCAGCGTCCTCGATGCCGAAGGAGCGCGGCCCGACCAGGTGATGCTGTTGCAGGCCACCTCACCGGTGCGCCTGCCCGGCACGATGGCCAGGGCGCTGAAGGAGTTCGCCGCCTCGAGTGCCGACTCGATGGTCGGGGTGGTTCCCGAACCCATCTTCATCTGGCAGAAGGACCCGAAGGTCAAGGCCCTCTACCCCTTCCAGAACCGGCCCCGACGCCAGGAGATGACGCCCGACCAGCTGCGCTACCGCGAGACAGGGTCGCTGTACGTCACCCGTACCGAGGTCTACGAGACGGCCCACAACCGGCTCGGCGGACGCATCGAACTGTTTGTCATGGACCCGGTCGAGGGCATCGACATCGATGCGCAGACCGACTTCGCGCTGGCTGAGGCCACCATTCGACAGATCAACACCCGGGAGCACCCCACCGCATGATCATCAATCGCCAGACTGCACCTTTCACCGTCTTCTCCGGCGATTCGATGCTCACCGCTCTCACCAAGATCAACAACAACCAGCAGGGCATCGTCTTCTGCGTCGATGAGCACGGCCTGCTCGCCGGTTCCTTCTCCGACGGCGACTTCCGGCGGTGGATCACCTCCACCCCCCACATCGACACCACGACGGCGGTCATCGAGGCCGCCAACACCGCCCCGGTCAAGGCTCCCCTCGGCGCCGCCACCTCCACCCTGTCGGCCTTGTTCCGACCCGGCGTCGACGTCCTCCCGCTGGTCGACGAGCGCGGCCACCTGGCCGGCCTGGCCAGCCAGGGCGCCATCGGAATGCGGATCGGCCGCCACGACATCGGTGCGGGCCATCCCGCCCTGCTGGTCGCCGAGATCGGCAACAACCACCAGGGGGATGTCACCCTCGCCAAGCGCCTGGTCGACCTCGCCAAGGAGACCGGGGCCGACGCGGTGAAATTCCAGCTGCGCGATCTGGACGCCCTCTACCGCCACTCGGGCGGCTCGACCGCAGGTGAGGACCTGGGTGCCCAGTACACCCTCAATCTGCTGGCGAAGTTCTCCCTGAACCCCGACCAGATGATCGAGGTGCTCGACCACTGCAAGGAGGTCGACATCGACGCCTTTGCCACCCCGTGGGATCTCCCCTCCCTCTCCGTGCTGGCGGACTACGGCGTCCCGGCCCTCAAGATCGCCTCGGCCGACATGACGAACCACACCCTGCTGCGCGCCGCTGCCGCCGAGCACCTGCCGATGCTGGTGTCGACCGGCATGTCCACCGAGGATGAGATCCTCGGATCGGTGGAGGTGCTCCGCCGGGCGGGCGCCCAGTTCGCCCTGCTGCAGTGTCAGTCCACCTACCCGGCTCCCTACAAGGACGTCAACCTGCGATACATGGACCGGCTGGCCGTGCTGGGGAACTGCCCGGTCGGGTACTCCGGTCACGAGCGCGGGTTCCATGTGCCCGTCGCGGCGGTCGCCCGCGGTGCCGACATCATCGAGAAGCACTTCACCATCGACAAGACCCTCGAGGGCAATGACCACCAGGTCTCCCTGCTCCCCGAGGAGTTCGCCGAGATGGTCTCCGAGATCCGCGACGTGGAGACCGCCCTGGGCACCGACAAGGCGCGCGCGGTCTCCACCGGCGAGATGATGAACCGCGCCAACCTGGCGAAGTCCCTGGTCACCACCCGCGACCTGGCCGCCGGCGATCTCATCACCCGCGACGCGGTGACGGTGAAGTCGCCCGGCCGCGGCCTGCAGCCCAACCACCTGGAAGAGCTGATCGGGCGCACCGTCCACCGCGACATCCCCTCCGGCGAGTTCTTCTACGACACCGATCTCACCGATGCCGTCGCCCACGGCCGCCACTACACCTTCCGGCGCCCCTGGGGCCTGCCGGTGCGCTACCACGACGCCCGCAAGCTCCTGAACAACTCCGACACCAACCCGGACTTCCTGGAGTTCCACCTGTCCTACAAGGACGTGGAGATGAGTGCCGAGGAGATCGCCGGTCTCTTCGACAATCACAAGTTCGACGGCATGGCCTACACGGTGCACTGCCCCGACCTGTACGCCGGCGACTTCATCATCAACCTGGCCTCCGATGACGACGCCGTCTGGGAGCGCTCCATCGTCGAGGTGCAGCGAGTCATCCAGATCGCCCGCGATCTGGCCCCCTGGTTCGACGCCGACAAGCCCCCGGTGGTCATCTGCACGATGGGTGGGTTCACCGCCGATGCCTTCGTCGATGCCGAGAAGCGTCCCGCCATGTATGCCCGGATCGGCCAGGCCCTGGAGCGCATCGACGAGGACGGGGTGCGTCTCACCTCTCAGACGCTTCCCCCTTACCCATGGCTGATGGGGGGCCAGCAGTACCACAACCTGTTCATGGGTCTGGAGGACACCGTCGAGTTCTGCCATCAGTACGGTCGACGCCTCACCTTCGACCTGTCACACTCCAAGCTGGCGGCCAACTTCAACCACGTGCCCTTCAGCGAGTACGTCGAGAAGCTGGCCCCGCTGTCCGAGCACCTGCACATCGTCGACGCCGAAGGGGTCGACGGCGAGGGCCCGCAGATCGGCGAGGGCGAGATCGACTGGCCGGTGACGGCCTCGCAGCTCGATCGTCTGGCCCCCGGGGTGAGCTTCATCCCGGAGATCTGGCAGGGTCACGTCAACAATGGCGAAGGCTTCTGGACCGCGCTGGAACGACTCGAGAAGTGGTTCTGAGATGACGACCCCCCCATCTGCCGCCGCACGACCCACAGCCCTGTGGGTCGTGCCGGTGTCCAACCTTGCCGGGGTCGCCAGGCACGTCATCGACGTCGCCCGGGCCGGACTACCGGGATGGCGCCTGATCGTCACCGCCCCGGAGGGTCCTCTCCTGGACGTCCTGCGCCAGACCGACGCCACGGTCATTCCTCTGGTGACGGGATTCGGGGTTCCTGCGACGGTGCGCGCTCTGCGCTCCACCATCAAACGATTCCGGCCGCAGATCGTCCACTCCCATCTGGCGAAGGCGGACCTTCTGGCCACCATGGCCAGCACCGGGCTCCCCGTGGCTCTCGTGTCGACCGAGCACCACATCTCGCCCGACCGCTACATGTTCCATCCGCACCACGCCGAGGCGCGGCTCATGGAGGCGGCCCACCATGCCCGGCTGACGCGATTCTCCCGTGTGCTCGCGGTGAGCGCGTCCACCAAGGCCGACATGGAGGCCCGCTGGAGGACCCGCACCCCGGTCGACGTTATTCTCAATGGCGTCGACCGGCCCGAAACCGCACCGGTCCGCGAACCCGGGCTCCGTTTCCTCTCACTGACCAGACTGTCGGCCGAGAAGAACATCGACATGACCCTGCGCGCTTTCGCGCTGATCGCCGCCAATCACCCGGACGCCAGGCTGACGATCGCCGGCAAGGGCCCCCAGTTGCCCCACCTGCAGATCCTGGCCGGTACCCTCGGCATCGACACCCTCGTCGACTTCCCCGGCTTCCTGGATCCAGATGAGGCCATGGCCAGCCACGACGTCATCCTCCAGCCCTCGCGCTCCGACAACTGCTCCTACACCCTGCTCGACGCCATGGCCCAGGGGATGGGGGTCGCGGCCAGCCCGATCGGCGGCAACCCCGAGATTCTGCCACTGACCTGCATCGCCGCCCTCGACGACGACGCCGGCTTCTCCCGGATCGCCGTCGAACAGGGCCTGGATCTGCAAGCCCGCCCAGTCCTGGGACCCCAGGTCCCGACCGTGGCGCAGATGGCGCAACGCATCGTCTCCGAGTATGACGCAGTACTGGGAAAGGAGACCGCCGCGTGCGGCCGCACCTTCGGGGATGCCGACGTCACGAGGCCCGAAAGCGACAACACCAGTCATGACATCCCTGAGGCGAGCGTCATCATCGCGTACTACA
>JAKECL010000129.1 GCA_030460725.1 Propionibacterium sp. | reverse complement strand
GCGGTCGGTGCGCATTCGGGCCAAATGAGGACATCCGCACCGGATGCGTGATGGGATGGAACCACCAATGCAACGAAGGGGACGACGATGACGGCGAATGGATGGACACGCGTCGAGGGCATGATCATCAGCCGCGGGCTCGACCCGCAGGACGTGGTCGACGAACTGGCCTCCCGCGAGGTCCTCGCCCAGCTGGAGTGGTTCGAGCGGACCCCGCAGTTGCTCGGCATCGTCGTGGCCTGTCGGGAGGGTGAGGTCGCCTCCCTCGGCACCGAGGACACCGAACCCCGTCAGGGTGTCGAGCTGCAGGCCCTGGCGGAGGATCTCGCGGTGCTCTTCGACGCGGAGGTGCGCCTGGGGTCCTGCGCGGCCGATCACCTGCCCGAGGGTGAGTCCCCGCTGGAGCGGGCCACGGACGAGGGCGAGGCATCCGCGTCCTCCCGAGTGGTGGAGATCGGGCGGACTCCTGCGTCCTCGGTCCCCCTGCTCGCAGCCCTGGAGGGTGTGGACATCGCGGACATCGAGGTCGCGGATGGTCAACGTGTCCTGCTTGCGGAGTTGCCCCCTGAGCGCACGGGATGGAACTTCGGTGACGTGCCCCTGGTCTCGCTGTCGGTGACCGACGGAGAGTTCCAGGCGTTCCTGGTCACCGATGACGACCCGGAGAACGTCGTCTCCCACAACTGGGGCATGCGGATCCAGGTCGTCCCCGGAGCCCATGCCGACGCGGCGACCGTGCCCGGAGCCCATGCCGACGCGGCGACCGTGCCCGGATCGGTGATCGCACTGGTCGGGGACCATGACGACCTGGTGTCCATCGCCTCCCACGTTCCCGGTGCCGATGCCGATGCATTCGCCGCTGCAGCGGACCTGGAGGGCGTGGCCGCAGTCCGTGCTGCCGTGCGTGCGCTGGGACTGGGCGAGGGCGTCGCCGCCTTCCTCACCGGAACCACGCCCCTGGATCAGGTGCCCGGTGCCGAGGTGCACCTGGCGCGCGGCATCTCCAACGCCATCGGCCGCAGCGTGGACATCATGCTGACGGAGCCGGACTCACCGACCTACCAGATCTGGGACGCCTACCACACGACGGCCGTGAAGCGCCCCTGGGTGGTGCGCGTCGGTGCGAGCCTGGAGGCTGCCACCGGTGCGACCCTGGTTGCCCTGGCGGTGCGCTCCGAGAAGCCGCGCAGCGGGTGGACGAAGGTCGGCGGCGTGCTCGGCGCGCTCATGGTCATCGACTCCGTCGCGGAACTCTCCCTGGCGAAGTATCTGGGGATCCGGGAGGCGCGTCGCACGGGGGACTCCGCCTGAGCCGCACCGCCCCTGACCCGCACCGCCCCTGACCCGCACCGCTTCACCCGCACTGCCTTACCCGCGCCGCCCCTGACCCGCACCACCTCACCCGTGCGACCGCCTTGCAGAACGCGCCCGGGGGATCCCCCACAGGGTCCTCACCACCGTGAGCCCTCCCAGGTCGTGTCCCGACCCACGGCGGGCACATCTGGTCTGCGCGACGCCGCCTGCCGGGTCAACGGATGAGCGCCGACTCCGGGAAGTCCTGGGGACGATTCGTGAAGATCCCCGTCACACCCCACCCGGCGAGTTCCCGGGCTCGCGCCACGCTGTCCACGGTCCAGACGTTGACCTCGAACCCGGCCTCCAGCATCTGCGCGACCGTCGCCTCCGTGAGCCCCTCGTCTCCGGGGTTGATGGCTCGACAGCCCAAGGCCGTGGCCCCCGGACGCCATTCCCCATGCTCGGGATCGTCGGGGTCCACCAGCCAGGCCAGGTCGATGTCGGGACGCTCGGCCCCGAATCGGGCCAGGAGGTCGTGGTCGAAACTGGAGACCAGGAAGTTGTCCTGGTCCGTGAGGACGTCGACGGAATGGACAAGCGTCTCGATGACGCGCTCGCGCAGCTCCTCACCGCCCAGGCAGGGCTTGATCTCCAGGTTGCCGTGCATGCCCGTGGCATTGAGGAACTCCAGGACGTCGGCGGCCTCGGGAACCGGTTCGAAGCGGTAGACATCGGAGAACCACGCGCCTGCGTCGAGCTTGCGAAGGTCGGAGAATCCCTTGTCGTAGTAGCCGCCACGCCCGCTGGTGGTGCGATCCAGGGTGTGGTCGTGCATGACCAGCAGGGTGCCGTCGCCCATGATGTCGACGTCGAACTCGATCCAGTGCGCGCCGACCTCCATGGCCTTCACGAATGCGGCCATGGTGTTCTCGGGAGCCAAGGACGAGGCACCGCGGTGGGCGAGGATTCGGGGGAACTCGGACATGTGGATCCTTTCGGGTGGGGCGCTGCACGCGCCGGGCGGGCGCGCCTGAGGGGCGCGAGCCCAAGTGGGTCCTCGCCGGACGAGGACGAGGGGGTCAGCGGCTGGTCGATGGGAGGGCGGCACCCGGGCCACCGGCCTCCTCCGGTTCGGCGGGCGGCACTGCAGGCATCTCCGCCGTGTCCTGGGGACCGGGGTCGAGCAGGATCGCCTCGTCGCGTTTCGTGGGCAGCACGGAATGCACATAGGAGTCGATGACCTGGTCCAGGGGGATGTCGTGCCCGGCCTTCTGGGCCAGGAACCACCGGTGGTCCAGGATCTCGTGGAAGATCTGTGCGGGCTCCAGCTTGCCACGCAACTCCGGGGGAACGCCGTTGACGACGGGTTCGAAGACATCGCGCATCCACTCGTGCGCCACGATCTCGACGGGTTGCCCCTGACGCCCGGTCATCGCGCGGTAGGTCTCCAGGTCATTGAGCATGCGCTGGGCCTGCATCTCGCCCACGTCCATACCTGTCAGACGCATCATCTGCCGGTGGAAGTGGCCGGAGTCCACGACCTTGGGGCGGATGGTCAGGTGCGTGCCGTCCAGGTCGGAGACCATCTGGAGCTCCCCGACGCTGAAGCCGAGTTCATTGAGTCTCTCGATGCGTTCGGCCACCCGCCAGCGCTGTCCGGTCTCGATGGACTCCGGGGCGGTGAGTTCGCGCCACAGGTCGACATACCTGGACCGGATCCTGTCCCCGACCTCGACGGGGTCCTCGTCCTCGGGGAAGTAGGCCCCCGCCTGGAGGTCCATGAGCTCCCCGATGATGTTGGTGCGTGCCAGGTCGACGTCGTACTCGCGCTGTCCGGTTGTCAGGGAGGGGTGGAGTTCGCCGGTCTCGGCGTCCACGAGATACGCGGAGAAGGCTCCGGCGTCGCGTCGGAAGAGGGTGTTGGACAGGGAGACGTCTCCCCAGTAGAAGCCCAGGAGGTGCAGGCGCACCAGCAGGACGGCCAGGGCGTCAATCAGGCGGGTGGCGGTCTCCGGCGTCATGTACTGGCTGAAGAGCGCCCGGTAGGGCAGTGAGAACTGGAGGTGCTCGGTGACCAGTACGGCGTTGAGCTCGTCACCGGCGGTGTCACGGCGACCCGTGACCACCGCGGTGGGCAGTACGGAAGGGGCGTCGATGCGGGAGAGGTCGCGCAGCATCTCGTACTCGTGGTGGGCGACGGTCTCACCGATCTCCTTCACGGCGATGACACGGCCGGAGAGGTTGACGAAGCGCACGATGTGGCGGGAGAGTCCGCGCGGCAACGCGGCGAGGATCTCCTGGGGCCAGTCCTCCAGCGGCACCTCCCAGGGGAGGTCCAGCAGGGCCGGGTCGACGGTCGCGGCCGTGATCTCCAAGGATTGGGGCATGGTCCACATTGTCGCACCCCGCCCGGTCGCATGAGGAGTCCCCTGCGGTGTGGGTCACCCCGGGCACTGTCCCTGCGCCGTGGGGCCTCGACTGATCCCTGCGTGTGCCATGTGCGACCAGTGTCGCTGGAAGACGCTGTTGCCCCGCCCCGGGGTGCGGGGCGGGGCAACAGATCAGATGGTGTCAGGCAGGCAGGCGCACACCGGTTGCGGCGGAGAACGCGTGCTGCTGTCCGGGGATGATGCGGGCGTTGACCACGCCGCCACGCTCGGGTGCGGTGCGCGGTGCGACGCGGACGATCAGCTGCTCGGCCTTGCCCTCGTTGCCCGAGCCCAGGCCGTGTCCGGTGCCTGCGCCGGCCAGGTGACCGTAGATGTAGGCATCGGAGCCAAGCTCCTCGACGAAGTCGACTTCGATCGGGATGGTGTCCTCCACCTCGGGGCCGACCAGCTCCAGACCCTCGGGACGGAAGCCGATGATGATCTCGCCGTTGTCGGCGGGGGTCAGGGCTGCGACCGTGGCGGGGGAGAGCTTGACCTTGGCGGTGTCCAGGGTGGCGAAGTTGCCGTCGACCTTGAACTTGCCCAGGTTCATCGCAGGTGAGCCGATGAAGCCGGCCACGAAGGAGTTGGCGGGGGTGTCGTACATCTCGGCGGGGGTGCCCACCTGCTGGAGGATGCCGTCGCTGAGGACCGCGATGCGGTCACCCATCGTCAGGGCCTCGGTCTGGTCGTGGGTGACGTAGACGGTGGTGACGCCGAGCTCGCGCTGGAGGGAGGCGATCTGGGTACGGGTCTGCACGCGCAGCTTCGCGTCCAGGTTCGACAGCGGCTCGTCCATGAGGAAGACCTGCGGCTTGCGCACGATCGCGCGGCCCATGGCCACGCGCTGGCGCTGGCCGCCGGAGAGGGCCTTCGGCTTGCGCTCGAGGTAGGGCTCCAGGTCGAGGATCTTCGCAGCCTCGTCGACGCGCTTGCGGATCTCGTCCTTCGGTGTCCCGGCGATCTTCAGGGCGAAGCCCATGTTGTCGCGCACCGTCATGTGGGGGTACAGCGCGTAGTTCTGGAACACCATTGCGATGTCGCGGTTCTTCGGCTGGACGTCGGTGACGTCCCGGTCACCGATGAAGATGCGTCCGGAGTTGACGTCCTCCAGTCCTGCCAGCATGCGCAGGGAGGTCGACTTGCCGCAGCCCGAGGGGCCGACGAGGACCAGGAACTCGCCGTCGGCGATCTCCAGGTCCAGGGCATCGACTGCTGGCTTGTCGGAACCCGGGTAGATGCGGGTTGCCTTGTCAAAGGTGACGGTTGCCATGATTCTCCTCCACCGGCAGGTACGTGCCGGACGATCCGAGTAGAGACGAGACACCGGCGTCTTCACCGGCGTCGGACCCGAGACCTGCTCGCGCAGGGGACGTGACCAATGTCAAAGTACCACGTCCCCTGGGATGTGGACCATGGTTCGGGACGGGACGGAAGGCGACCCACCCCGCCCATTCGTGCATCCCGGAGGCGTGGGTCACCACGCACCTCCGACGGGTCGTCGCGGCGCCCCCGTTCCGGGCATCTCCTGTCTGCAGGTCTGCGTCGCGCGGGAAGGAGGTCGGGTCCGGGTCGATACGCTGGGTCCGTGGACGAGGACCAGGGGCAGTGGCTGGGTGGGTACCGCCTGGTGCGCCGACTCGGCGCGGGCGGCGCCGGGACGGTGTGGCTGGCCCATGACGGCGCGGGACAGCGGGTGGCACTCAAGCTGCTGCACCCCGCGCTGGCCTCCACCGAGGAGGCCCGCAGGCGTCTGGCGCGCGAGGCCACCACCGTCAACCGGGTGCGCAGTTCCGGGGTGGCGCGAGTGCTCGACGTCGAGGTCGATGACTCCCAGCCCTTCGTGGTCACTGAGTTCGTGGAAGGCCCGACGCTGGCCCTGCGTCTGACATCCGGTGCGCTCTCGCCCCGCGAGGTCGCGGCGCTCGCCTCCTCCCTGCGCCACACCCTGGAGGCTGTCCACGGTGCGCGCATCGTCCACCGCGACGTGAAACCCTCCAATGTCATCCTCAGTCCCCTGGGACCCGTCCTCATCGACTTCGGAATCGCCATGACGGAGGATGACGACCGTCTCACCAGCACCGGACTGGTGTCGGGAACCGCGGGATTCACCTCACCCGAACTGCTCCGGGCGGGCCCCGCCTCCCCGGCCACCGACTGGTGGTCGTGGGCCGCGACCCTCCTGGAGGCCGCCACCGGTCGCGCCCCTTTCGGCACCGGTGACTCCCATGCCGTCATGCTGCGGGTTCTGCAGGGACGTCCCGACCTCGACGGACTGCCTGCCGGTGTCGCCGGGGTCCTGGCGCGCGCCCTTGATCCCGACCCTGCCCTGCGCCCGAGCCCTGACGAGGTCGACGCCGCGCTGTCCCTGCCCTGGGACCGGCCAGTGGCTCCTGCACAGGACGTGGCCGAGGGACGATCCGCTCGCACCGAGCTGCTGGGTGCCACCCGGGCCCCCCCAACCGGCCCCGCGGCCCCCCACCGGGGGGCGGCCCCCCCCGGCCAGGCCCCCCGGGGGGGCGGGGGGGGGGGTGCGGGG
>JAKECL010000128.1 GCA_030460725.1 Propionibacterium sp. | reverse complement strand
TCAGGCGTCGAGGTCGGACTCGATGAGCTTCGCGATCGTGTCCAGGGCTTCCTCGTCCTCGGACTCGACGACGACCTCCTCACCGTGGCCGGCTCCCAGGGTCATGATCATCATGACCGAGGAGGCATCGACGGGCTCCCCCCCGGGCACGCTCAGCAGCACCTCGGGACCCAGCTTGGCTGCTGCCTCGGCGATGGTCGCCGCAGGACGGGCGTGCAGCCCGACCTTGGCTCCGACTTTGACGGTACGTGTGGCCATGGGCCTCTCCTTCTGCTCAGGTCCTGACCACCCACGGGTCAGGGACACATTGATTCTTGCACCTCGGTCCGGGTCGGCGGGTGCTCCCGGTCACAATGCCGCACTCCCCGCACGGCCCGGCACATCGGTTCAGGCGGCGACAGCCTCGGCTGCGGCCTCACGGGAACGCGCCGCGTACTGCTTGAGTGCCGTGACGGCCAGCGCGGCCACCGCGACTCCTGCGACGATCGCGACCAGGTAGCCCCAGATGGGCTCGATGGCGAAGGCCACGAAGATGCCCCCGTGGGGGGCCTTCGAGGTCACCCCCAGGGCCATGGACAGGGCTCCGGTGACTGCGCCCCCGGCCATCATCGAGGGGATGACGCGCAGCGGGTCCCCGGCGGCGAAGGGGATCGCACCCTCGGAGATGAAGGCCGCACCCAGCAGCCAGGCAGTGGTGCCGTTCTCGCGTTCCGCGGGTGTGTAGAGCTTGGGACGCACCGCGGTGGACAGTGCCATTGCCAGGGGCGGGACCATGCCCGCCGCCATGACGGCGGCCATGATCTGCCAGGAGGCCTCGGTTCCCGCGGACAGACCCGCGGTGGCGAAGAGGTAGGCCGCCTTGTTGACGGGCCCACCCAGGTCGAAGCACATCATGAGCCCCAGGATGATGCCCAGGAGCACCGCGGAGGTGCCGGTCATCCCGGTCAGGGTGTTCTGCAGGCCGCTCATCAGGGAGGCCAGCGGACGCCCCAGCACCAGGAGGATCAGACCACCCACCACGAAGGTGGTGACCAGGGGAATGATGACCACGGGCATCAGCCCCGCCAGCCAGCGCGGAGGCTTCAGGCCTGCCAGCCACGCGGCCAGCAGCCCCGCCAGGATGCCGGTGAGCAGGCCCCCGATGAAGCCTGCGCCGACCAGCACGGAGACCGCGCCGCCGATGAAGCCCGGTGCAATGCCGGGGCGCCCGGCCAGACCGAAGGCGATGTAGCCGGAGAGGGCCGCGACCAGGAACCCCATGCCGAGGCTGCCCAGGGTCGCCAGCACCGCACCCAGGTAGAGACGCAGCCCCGCGTACTTGGTGAGGACCTCGGCACCGTTCTGGATGTAGGTCTGGGCGTCGGGAAGGTTCCACAAGGTGAACTTCGTGGCGACGTCCTGGGAGACGAAGGCGACGTCGTAGCCACCGACCAGGAAGCCCAGGGCCATCAGCAGACCACCCGCGGCCACGAAGGGGATCATGTAGGAGACCCCGGTCATGAGAGCCTGCTGGATGCGCTTGCCCCACCCAACCTGGTGGCCCGCGGAGGCAGTCGGCGAGGACGAACTCCCACCAGCTGCACCGCCCGTGCCACCCGCCACCCGTTCCGCGTTCGGGTCGGAGATCGCGGCGACTGCCTCGTCGATCATCTTCGGGCCTTCGGAGATGGCCCGCTTGACCCCGGACTCCACCAGCGGCATGCCCGCGAAGCGGTCACGTCCGGAGATGTTGACGTCAGCGGCGATGATGATCGCCTGTGCGCGTTTGATCGTCTCCGGGTCGAAGGGGGTGATCCCTCCGGATCCCTGGGTCTCCACGTGCAGCTCCACCCCCTTGTCGGCAGCTGCCTGCTCCAGGCTCTCCGCTGCCATGTAGGTGTGGGCGATACCCGTGGGGCAGGAGGTGATGGCGAGCAGGACCGGAGCATCGGGGCTCGAGCCCTCCACGTCGTCACCCTGCGGCGCCCCGGCGGGGGTGCGCGCGGAGGTACCTGCGGGCGTGCCCGGCGCAGGCGCAGCGGGTGTGGCCTGCTGGGGTGCGGGGTCCACGACCTCGCGGATCAGTGCGCAGGCCTCCTCGGGCGTGGTGGCGGCGCGCAGTGCCGCCACGAAGTCCGCCTTGATGAGGGACCGCGAGAGCTTGGCGAGCAGCTTCATGTGCTCCTGGCCCGACCCCTCGGGGGCCGCGATCCCGATGACCAGGTCGGCAGGGCCGTCCTTCGAACCGAAGTCGACCGGGGTGGCCAGGCGAATGAGCCCCAACGCCGCCTCGTGCACGGCGGCGGAGCGGCAGTGGGGGATGGCGATCCCTCCGGGCATACCGGTGGCGAACTGTGCCTCGCGGTCCTCGAATGCCTGGAGGAGGCCGTTGCGGTCAGCGCGACCGGAGGCGGCAACCAGGTCCGCCATCGCAGCGATGACGGCGTGCTTGTCACCGGTGACCTCCACCCCCAGCCTGACCAGGTCGGGGATGATCAGTGGTTCGGACATCATCGTTCCTCTCATGCCCCGGAGTCCCCTCCGGGTGGTTGTCGTGGGGATGTCGTGCCGTGCGCCGCCCCGTGTGGGCGGCTGTCTGCGGGATGTGGTCGCCTGAGCTCGTCTCAGAGCTCGACAACTGTCGAGACGTCCTCGTGGACGTCCGTGCGCGCGGGGATCGTCGTACCGGGCAGTGACACGGCGACCGCACCGTATGCGACGGCCAGTGCCAGGCGTTCCGGGGCGTCGAAGCCGCTGGACTTCGCGATCAGGTAGCCGGCCACCGCCGAGTCCCCGGCACCGACCGTGGAGACGACGGGCGCGTCCGGGGACGGCGCGTACCAGGCGCCCTCGCCGGTGACCAGCACCGCACCCGCACCTCCGAGTGTCACCAGGACGTCTCCGACACCCGAGTCGTGGAGGTCACGGGCCGCGTCACGCACGGATGCGTACTCTCCCAGGCGCGCCTGGCGCTCCAGGAGGGCGCCGTCGGCACCGGTGAGTTGCCCGAGTTCCTCGGCGTTGGGCTTGAGGAAGTCCGGGGCCCCCTCGGGTGCGGCGGCAGCCAGCGCCAGCAGCGGCGCGTCGGAGGTGTCGACACCGACCCAGGCGCCCTGTGCCCGCAGCAGACGGACGAGGCGGGCGTACTCGTCCTGGGGCACACCCGGGGCCAGGGAGCCCGAGAGCATGACGATGTCACCGGGGTCGACCTCGGCGACCAGCAGGTGCTCGATGGCCTCGACCTGCTCCGCGTCCAGCCGCGACCCGGGCTCGTTGATCTTCGTCGTGACTCCAGGTTGGGACAGGACAGTGAGGTTCGTGCGGACCTTCCCCGACGTCGGGGTCTCGCGGTGGGACAGTCCCAGCCCGTCGAGCAACTCCAGCAGGTGGTCGCCGGGAGCGGCCGGGAACAGGGCCAGGACCTCCAGCCCTGCACGGGCCACGCCCAGCGCGACGTTGATGCCCTTGCCACCCGGGTCGGTGGTGTCGGCGGAGATCCGGTGGACCCCACCGGGGACCAGTTCGGTGGGCAGGGTGACGGTCCTGTCCAGGGAGGGGTTGGCGGTCAGTGTGATGATCATGCGCGGACGACCTCGATTCCTTGGTCCTCGAAGAGGTGGACGTGTGCATCGGAGAGGGACGTGTCGGAGATGAGGACGTCGACGTCCCCCGTCTCGGCGAAGGTGATGAGCTGGACCTGACCCGCCTTGGACGAGTCGGCCAGGATGATGCGCCGGCTGGCTGCCTCCATCATGGCCGACTTGGTGGCCGCTTCGTCAGGGTCCGGCGTGGTGATCCCGGCGGGCCCCATGCCGTTGCATCCGATGAAGGCGACGTCGGGGTGGATGCGGGTCAGTGCGTGGACCGTGTCCACCCCGACGGCGGCACGGGTGAGTCCACGCACCCGTCCGGGCAGCATGTCGACGGCGGGGACGTTCATCGCCAGGGCCGACTCGGCCACCGGCAGAGAGTTCGTCACGACGCGCAGGTCGCGGCCCTGCAGGTGGGGGATGAGTTCAATGGTGGTGGAGCCTGCATCCAGGAGGATCGTCGGGTCACTCCCCGCGGGTAGGTAGGCGGCTGCGGCCCGGGCGATGCGGCGTTTGGCTGCAGTGTTGGTGGACAGCCTGGTGGGCAGGTCGGGTTCGTCCCCGCTGCGGCTGGGGATCGCCCCCCCGTGGACCCGTGTGAGCAGCCCCGCCAAGGAGAGTGCGTCGAGGTCCCGCCTGATGGTCTCGGTGGCCACCTCGAAGCGTCGTGCGAGGGCGGACACCGACACCCGTCCGTCCTGTTCGATCGCCTGCAGGATCTGTTGCTGACGTTCCTCTGCGTACATCGCCGTCCACTCCGTCGTCGACCGGGCCCGACACCGGGTCCGCCCCCGCACCCTGGGGTGCGGGATTGATGGAGCACATGCTACGCACATTTCCCACAGATTGCCACAGTTGTTTCATGTGGTTTTGTGTGGGAGAGATCGCACCAGATTGAGATGACGGTCACGTGGGGACCCTTTAGGCTGGGGCCACTCACCGATGAGGAGTCACCATGAATGACACGCACGAATCCGTCACGACGACCACCGTCTACGGGACGCCGGTGGTGCCCGGAGTCGCCTACGCGCCCGCCGCGTGGACCCGCAGGCCTCCGATGCCTCCACAGACGGCTCCCGAACTGGCCGAGGCAGAGCGCGCGGACGCTGTCAAGGATTTCGACACCGCCACCCAGGCCGTGGCCGACGGACTCTTCCAGCGGGCATCGGCGGCCGACGGACACGCGGCAGAGGTCCTCACCGTGACCGCCTCACTGGCCACCGACCGCGCCTGGAAGCGCGAGGCGACGGGACGGATCCTCAAGGGCACGCCTCCCGTCCAGGCCACCATGGCCGCGACGGCGAAGTTCATCAGCCTCTTCGAGAAGGCCGGCGGCCTCATGGAGGAGCGCACCACGGACCTGCGCGACGTCCGCGACCGCGTCATCGCGCACCTCCAGGGCCAGCCAGAGCCCGGCATCCCCGTGGTGGACCACCCAGTGGTGCTGCTGGCCGACGACCTCTCCCCCGCCGACACCGCGGGCCTGCGCCCCGAGCTCTACGTCGCGATCGCCACGCAGGTGGGTGGGCCCACCTCCCACACCTCCATCATCGCCCGGCAGCTGGGCATCCCCTGCATCGTCGCGGCGCGTGAGCTCGCCGAGATCCCTGACGGCGCCCCCGTCCTCGTCGATGCCCATGAGGGCACCCTGACCCTCGGGGTGGACGAGGGCGACGCGCTCGCGGCGGTTGCGGAGGACGCCCAGCGCGTGGCCCTGATCCGCCAGTGGCGAGGTCCTGCGCGCACGGCCGACGGGGTGCCCGTCCAGCTGCTGGCCAATGTCCAGGACGGGGCAGGTGCCCGAGCGGCAGCCGAGGGACAGGCCGAGGGCGTGGGCCTCTTCCGCACCGAGCTGCTCTTCCTGGACACCCCCGTGGAACCCAGCGTCGAGTCACAGGCGGACTCCTACGCCCCCGTCTTCCAGGCGTTCCCCACCTCCAAGGTCGTCGTGCGCACCCTGGATGCCGGGTCCGACAAGCCCGTCCCCTTCGCGACCCTGTCGGAGGAGTTCAACCCGGCGCTGGGTGTGCGCGGGATCCGCACCACGGGCCACAACGAGGCGCTGCTGATCAACCAGCTCGACGCCGTGGCCGAGGCCGCGAAGACCCAGCCCGGCACGGATGTGTGGGTGATGGCCCCCATGGTCTCCACCCTTCCCGAGGCCGAGTGGTTCACCGGTCTGGCCCACGATCGCGGGCTGAAGGCCGGGATCATGATCGAGGTCCCCTCCGCCGTCATCCTCATCGACCAGTTCCTCCAGATCGTGGACTTCGTGTCCATCGGCACCAATGACCTCACGCAGTACACGATGGCAGCCGACCGCATGTCACCCCACCTCGCGGAGTACACCGATCCGTGGCAGCCCGCAGTGCTGGAACTCATTGCGCGCACGGCCCGGGAGGGACTGCACCAGGACAAGCCCGTGGGGGTGTGTGGGGAGGCCGCGGCGGACCCGCTGCTGGCCTGCGTCCTCACCGGCATGGGGATCACGAGTCTGTCCATGGCAACCAACGCCATCCCGCCCGTGGGCGCCCAACTGTCCCAGGTCACACTGGAGCAGTGCCGGTCGGCCGCGACCGCCGTGCACGGGGCCCGCGACGCCAAGGATGCCCGCAACCGGGCACGTGGCGCCCTGGGCCTGGCCTGACCACGACCCAGGGGGTGCGGGGGGGCCCCCCCGCCCGGGGGGGGGCCCCCCCCCCACCGC
>JAKECL010000127.1 GCA_030460725.1 Propionibacterium sp. | reverse complement strand
CCTCAGACTGGACGGGGCTGACCCCGCACCTGGTGACCCTGCCCGACGGAACCACCGTCGTGGACACCGCCTTCTCCCGACTGACCGGGCGCTCCCCCGTGCTGCTGGCCGGTATGACGCCCACCACCGTGGATCCCGAGATCGTGGCGGCCGCCGCCAACGCCGGGCACTGGGCGGAACTGGCTGGTGGCGGCCAGGTCACCGAGGAGGTCTACGCGGGCAATCTCGCGGGCCTGCGCGACATGTTGGAGCCCGGGCGCACCGCCGAGTTCAACTCCATGTTCATGGATCGCTACCTGTGGAACCTCCAGTTCGGCACCCAACGCATCGTCTCGCGCTCCCGCGCCTCCGGTGCCCCCCTGGACGGCGTCGTCGTCTCGGCGGGCATCCCGGAGCTGGACGAGGCGGGCGACCTCATCGCCCAGCTCCAGTCCGACGGTTTCCCCTACGTCGCGTTCAAACCCGGCACCGTGGACCAGATCCTGCGCACCGTCGACATCGCGCGCTCGGTGCCCGACACCGCGGTCATCATCCACGTCGAGGACGGCCATGCCGGTGGCCACCACTCCTGGGAGGACCTCGACGAGCTGCTCCTGGGCACCTACGCCACCGTGCGCGCCACACCCAACATGGTGCTGTGCGTGGGGGGTGGCATCGGCACACCCGAGCGTGCAGCCGACTACCTCTCCGGCCAGTGGTCCCTGCGCCACGACCGTCCCCTCATGCCCGTGGACGGCGTCCTGGTGGGCACCGCCGCCATGACGGTGAAGGAGGCGCGCACGACTCCCGAGGTCAAGCAGGTCCTGGTGGACACACCCGGGGTCTCCGTCCTGGACCACGGTGGCTGGATCGCCCAGGGCACGACGCGGGGGGGAGTGACCTCGGGGCTGTCCCACCTGCGGGCCGACATGCACGAGGTGGACAATGCCGCGGCCGCCGCGGCCCGACTCATCGCCGAGATCGGTGGTGACGCCGCAGCCGTGCGGGCCCGCAAGGCGGAGGTGGTGGAGGCCCTCTCCCGCACCTCCAAGCCCTACTTCGGTGACCTGGAGTCCATGACCTACGCCCAGTGGGTCCGCCACTTCGCGGAGCTGTCCTACCCCTGGGTCGACCCCACGTGGACCCTGCGCTTCCAGGACCTGCTCCAGCGCGTGGAGGCACGCCTGTCCCCCCTGGACCACGGCGACGTGCCGACGCTCTTTGCCGACCTCGAGGACGTCGAGGACGCGCCCGCCGCCGCGGAGCGCCTCGTGGCCGCCTACCCGGCGGCCGAGACCACCGAGGTCACCCCCATCGACGCGGCCTGGTTCCCGACCCTGTGCCGCTCCTACCCCAAGCCCATGCCCTTCGTCCCGGTCCTGGACGACGACCTGTTGCGCTGGTGGGGCCAGGACGGCCTGTGGCAGGCCCAGGATGCCCGCTATCCCGCGGACTCCGTGCGCATCATCCCCGGGCCGGTCTCCGTGGCCGGCATCGACCGCGTGGACGAGCCCGTCGGTGAACTGCTCGGTCGTTTCGAGCAGGCTGCGGTGGACCGCCTGAGCGAGGCAGGGACGCCCTCGTCGCCGGTCTTCTCCCGACTGGGGCAGGGCCACCCCGCCTCCTCCGCGGAGGAGTTCCTGCGCACCGTCCCCCACGTCATGTGGACCGGCCACCTCATCACGAACCCCGCGGCGATCCTCCCCCGGGAGCGCGTGGAGGTCGTGGACCACCCGGGCGCAGATGGCACACCGGGCGCGGACCTGGTGATCCACCTGGACACCCTGTGGGACCAGGATCCGGCAGGCGCGGCGAACCACGCGGTGCGCCAACTGGTCTTCCCCCTCACGCTGTCCTCCTCCGCCAGCACCGGCGCAGTGCCCGTCATCGACGAGTCCCGCCTGCCCGAGCACATGTACGCCTTGCTCGCGGGCACCGCTGGCGTGGGATCCACCAGCGTGTGCGGGGATGCCATCACGGCCCTGCCCACCATGGTCGACTCCCAGGACTCCGAGTTCGGGGAGGCCCACTACACCTTCACCCTGGCCGACCACCTGGGAACCGACCACGCCGCGGTGACCGCCGATGCCCTGCCCGCCGACCTCGCACCGACCGACTGGGTGCCCGACGCCCTGCTGGGACCGGCCTGGCCCGCCATCTACGCGGCGCTCGGCTCAGCCATCCACGACGACTACCCCGTCATCGAAGGTCTGCTCAACGCCGTCCACCTCGACCACACCATCGAGCTGTCGGAGACCCCCCAGGCCCTGCTCGCCCGCGGCGTGGAACGCATCGAGGTCGTCTCCCGGGTGGCCGACGTGGAGGAGTCCTCCTCCGGTCGCATCGTCACCGTGGCCCTCACACTGCTGGCCGGAGGCACACGTGTGGGCTCCACCCAGGAGCGCTTCGCCATCCGGGGGCGCGCCACCGGGGACACCCCGCCTGCCGACCCGCCGGTGGCCGGTGGCGCTCCGCGCGACGTGCGCGACACCCCGCGCTCACTGCTGCGCCGGGTCACCGTGACAGCTCCCCACGACATGACACCGTTCGCGATCGTGTCCGGTGACTTCAATCCGATCCACACCTCCACCACGGCCGCACGCGTCGCTGGCATGGATGCGCCCCTGGTGCACGGCATGTGGCTGTCGGCCACCGCCCAGCACGTCGTGTGCGCCTCCGTGGACGGGGAGCGCCACCCCGTGCTGCGCGGATGGACCTACAACATGTTCGGTCCCGTTGACCTGGACTCCGAGGTGGAGATCAGCGTCGAACGCGTGGGACGCGTGGCTGGGGGCGGGCTGGCCCTGGAGGTCACCTGCCGCATCGACCACGAGATCGTCTCCCGGGCCACCGCCACCACCCTGCCCCCGCGCACCGCCTACGTGTACCCGGGCCAGGGCATCCAGTCCAAGGGCATGGGGCTGGACGAGCGGGCGAAGTCCCCGGCCGTGGACGACATCTGGGCACGCGCCGACCGCCACACCCGCGATGCCCTGGGCTTCTCGATCCTGGCGATCGTGCGGGACAACCCGGTGGAGATCACGGCCCGTGGCGTCACCTACCGCCACCCCGAGGGGGTCCTCAACCTCACCCAGTTCACCCAGGTGGCCCTGGCCACCCTGGCCTTCGCCCAGACGGAGCGACTGCGTGAGGCGGGCGCCGAGGTCGAGGGTGCCTGCTTCGCGGGGCACTCCCTGGGTGAGTACGACGCCCTGTCCGCATATGCCCAGGTGTTCCCCCTGGAGACGGTCATCGAGCTGGTCTTCCACCGGGGCCGCACCATGCACGGCCTGGTGGAACGGGACTCACAGGGTCGTTCGAACTACCGGATGGGGGCCCTGCGCCCCAACCAGTTCGGCATCGGTGACGCCGAGGTGGTCGACTACGTGGCAGGGGTGGCCCGGGAGTCCGGGGAGTTCCTGGAGATCGTCAACTTCAACCTCGCGGGGCAGCAGTACGCCGTGGCGGGCACCATTGCCGGGCTCGACGCATTGGCCACCGATGCTCGCGCCCGGTCCGAGGCTGCGGGGGGCCGCAACCCCTTCATGTTCGTGCCCGGCATCGACGTGCCCTTCCACTCCACGGTCCTGCGTCGGGGGGTCCCGGAGTTCCGAGAGAAGCTGGAGGAGCGTGTCCCCCACGACATCGACCCCGCCACGATGGTGGGCCGCTACGTGCCCAACCTGGTGGCGCGCCCCTTCGAGCTGACCCGCGACTTCGTGCGCTCCATCCTCGACGTGGTGCCCTCCCAGGCCCTGCGTCCCTTGGTGGACTCCGATGAGGAGTGGGAGGCCGCCTGCGCCCAGCCCAGTGAGCTGACCCGCTTGCTGCTCATCGAGCTGCTGTCCTGGCAGTTCGCCTCCCCCGTGCGCTGGATCGAGACCCAGGCCGTGCTGCTCAGTGCCTCCGAGCAGGGTGGGATCGGCGTCGAAGAGGTCGTCGAGGTGGGTCTGGGCGCGGCCCCGACCCTGGCGAACCTGGCTGACCGCACCCTGCGCCAGTCGGCCTTCGCCGCTCGCAACGTCACCGTGCGCAATGTGCAGCGCGACGAGTCCCTCGTCTACCACACGGATGTCGCAGTGGTGGAGGTGCCCGAGGAGGATGACGAGGTCGTGGTGGAGGCCGCACCGGCCACCACGGCTGCCAGTGCACCTGCGACCAGTGCAGCTTCGACCAGCGCCCCCACGACCAGTGTCCCTGCCCCCGTCGCGCCAGCGGCGAGCACCGGCTCGGGTCCCTCGGGTGCCGATGTCGCGGACCTCCCCTTCCGGGCCTCCGACGCGATCCACGTGCTCCTGGCCCACTCCGCCCGGGTCCGACCCGACCAGGTCCTGGACCGCGACACCACGGAGTCCCTGACCAACGGGGTCTCCTCGCGGCGCAACCAGCTGCTCATGGACCTCTCTGCGGAACTGAACCTGGCCTCCATCGACGGTGCGGCCGAGGCCGACATCGCCACCCTCAGCCAGACCGTGGACCGTCTGGCCCACAACTACCAGCCCTTCGGCCCCGTCCTGGGCGAGGCCATCCGCGAGCGCACCCGCAAGCTCTTCGGGTCCGTCGGCGTGAAGGCCTCCCACATCGGGGAGCGCGTGACGGGCACCTGGCAGCTGGGCCCCGGGTGGGCCGCCCACGTCACCGGTGCGATCCTCCTGGGAACCAGGGAAGGCACCTCCACCCGCGAGGGCGACCTCGCGCCGCTGGGCTGGGAGGCTCCCGCCTCCGCGGCGGCGGTCGACACGCTCATCGATGCAGCCGTCCAGCTGGTGGCACAGGCCCATGGTGTGCAGGTGTCCCTGCCCTCCGCGGGTGGCACGGGTGGCGGCGGGGGGGTCGTGGACTCCGCAGCCCTCGATGCCTTTGCGGAGACCGTCACCGGTGCACAGGGGATCCTGGCCACCACCGCGCGCCAGGTCCTGCACCAGCTGGGTCTCGACACCCCGCCCGCGGTCCCCGAGCGCGACGAGGAGGCGGCCGCCCTCGTCGATGCGGTGACTGCAGAGCTGGGGCAGGGCTGGGCCGACCTGGTCGCCCCGCACTTCGATGCGCGCCGGGCGGTCCTCCTGGACGACCGGTGGGCGAGCGCACGTGAGGACCTGGCCCGTATCTGGGTCGGGGAGGACGTCGCCGAGACCGCGGTGTTCACCGGGGCGGGTCAGGCCGTGGCCGACCAGGCCCAGTGGTGGGCCACGCGCGCCGAGCGTGAGGGAGTGGGCGAACTGGAGGAGCGTTTCCGCACCATCGCCCACCAGGCAGCCCGCACCCCCGATGCGGCCGACCCCGCCGGGCGCTGGGCCGGCGAGGTGGCGGTGGTGACGGGCATGACCCCGGACTCCATCGCCGGGGGCGTGGTGGCGGGACTCCTCGCCGGTGGTGCCACGGTGGTGGCCACCGCCTCCAGGGTGGATGCCCGGCGACTGGCCTTCGCCAAGCAGCTCTACCGCGACCATGCGGCTCCGGGTGCACGCCTGTGGCTGCTGCCCGCGAACCTGTCGAGCTACCGCGACGTCGATGCCCTGGTGCAGTGGGTCGGTGAGGCGCAGTCGAAGACCGTGGGGGGCTCCGCAGTGGAGATCAAGCCCGCGCTGGTCCCGACCCTCTTCTTCCCCTTCGCGGCTCCCCGCGTGTCGGGCACCCTGGCCGATGCGGGGCCCGCCCCGGAGAACCAGTTCCGTCTCCTGCTGTGGAGCGTGGAGCGCACGATCGCCGGTCTGGGGGCCATCGGCTCCGACACCGCGGTGGACCACCGACTCCACGTGGTCCTGCCGGGCTCTCCGAACAGGGGCATGTTCGGGGGCGACGGGGCGTACGCGGAGGCGAAGTCCTCCTTCGACGCGATCACCACACGGTGGCGCGCCGAGCACGCCTGGGCCGACAGGGTCTCCCTGGCCCACCCGCGCATCGGCTGGGTGCGCGGCACCGGACTCATGGGTGGCAACGATCCTCTGGTGGGTGCCGTGGAACGCGCCGGTGTGCGCACCTGGTCCACCCAGGAGATGGCCGAGCGCCTGCTGGACCTGTGCACCCCCGAGGTGCGCGCCCAGGCTGGGCAGGCTCCCGTCGAAGCTGACCTGACCGGCGGTCTGGGTGGCGAGCTGGACATGCGCGCCCTGCGCGCCGAGGCCATGGCGGAGGCGGAGGCCGGTGTGGCTGAGGCCGCGGCCGGGCAGGTCGCCCCTCCAGCGGTCGTCTCTGCCCTGCCCTCCCCCACCCGCACCCGCGTCTCCCACATCGACCCCGCGCAGTGGGGGCCCGGTCGCGTATACACCTCGGACGCTGCCGCCGACGTAATAGGTGT
>JAKECL010000126.1 GCA_030460725.1 Propionibacterium sp. | reverse complement strand
GCTGCAGACCTGGAGGAGCGGGCGGAGGCGGCGGGGCGGGATCTGGAGGGAGTCGACGTCCTGCCGGGCAAGCACGTCGTCGAACTGGCCGTGCTGCGCGGCGACAAGGGGCAGGCCCTCGACAGACTGCGCGCCCTCCTGGGCGTCGATGCGGTCTTCTACGCAGGTGACGACACCACGGACGAGCGCGCGTTCCGCGCACTGGAGCCGCCTGACGTGGGAGTGCATGTCGGGGACGGGCCCAGCGCTGCCTCCCAGCGCGTGCCCGACATCCCCGCAATGTCACGGCTCCTGGAGCACCTGGCCCGGTGTCGGAGGGAGTCGGGGTCCGCCGGGGCCTGATCAGGCGGCGGAAGCCTGCGAGTTCTCCGCCTCTCCCGCCTGGTCCCGGACCTTCTCGGCCAGGTGCATCTGCAGGGTGACGAACTCATGCAGGTGGCAGATGAGATCGTGCTGGCGCCCCAGGCGCGCGATGTATCCGTTGATGTGGTCGACCTCCGTGGGGCGACCTCGGGAGAAGTCCTGGTACATCGAGGGGCGGTGCAGGGGGTTGCCGGTGCTGGAGACGGTGTGGACCTCCTCCACGGCCTCCTGGCGCGTCTGGATCAGCTGGATGCCGGCCCGTTCGCAGGCGTCGTAGGCCTCGTCCAGGAGCATTCGTGCCATCTCCCGGTCACCCTGGAAGGTGGAGAACTCCCCCATGGTCATCGAGAACATGGTGCACAGGGTGTTGACCACCGCATTGAAGACGACCTTGGCCATGAGGGTTCCCGTGAAGTTGCGGGTCAGCACCGGATTGAGACCAGCGGCCCGGAAGTCCTCGAACATGGAGTGCGTGACGGCATCGGGTTCCTCGGTGAGGTTCACCATGTGCATGTGCCCGGCACCCGGGGATCCAATGAAGTCCACGTCCCCGGGACCGTTGAGGACCGTGGCGATCATGGCGGTGCCCCCCACGATTCGTTGGTCGGGGAAGTACTGCTGCAGGTGCTCGATGTGCCCCATGCCGTTCATGGCTGTGAAGACGTACTGGTCGGGGCGGAACAGGTGGGAGCAGCGGGCGAGGACGTCCTCCACCTGCATCTGCTTGAGGAAGACGATCCACACATCGGGTGTGCCTGTGTAGTCCTCGGGGGTGGAGACCTTGATGGGGACGAGGTGGCGGCCTTCGTGGTCGCGGGAGACGAAGACCCCGCCCTGGCGGCGCACCGCTGTGACGTTGGGCTCCCAGGTGTCGATGAAGTCGACGTCCAGATGTGCTCTCTGTTGCAGCAGGACCCCGTACCGGTAGCCCATTGCCCCGGCTCCGATGACTGCGTACCTCATGTCCGTGTGCCCCTCTCAGGCTCTGGTCCGGATCGCACCGCCCGCGGCTGCGCGCAGGTGCGGATGTGTGGGACTGACGCCGTTGGCGGCGTGGGTGTCCCCAGCGGTGCGTGGATCACCCCACCACTGGTGTCGTGGGAGTCGGGCCGAGCTCGGGTGCGGGCTTCCCGGTCCTCCACTGTGTCGCCTCGTGGGCGCACCCGACGCTACTCCTCCACGAGATCCCACCGGATGTGGTCTTCCCTGGTGACCCTCCCCATCCGCTTCGTTCCTCTAGAGTCACGCCATGGCACTGTTCCGGGACTCCATCCGTGCGCGCCTGCTCGTCGCCATGCTGGCCGGAGCGCTGGCCGCGGCGCTCGTCGGACTCTGCGGACACCTGGACCTCGGTCTGATGGCGGGGTGGGTGGTGGCCGCGGGAGGTTTCAGCACCACCACCTGGGCCCTCGTCTTCGGACTCGATGCCTCATCCACGCGCCTCCATGCCCGGGCGAACGACCCGGGACGTGGAATCGACGACACCTTGCTCGTACTGGCCTGCGTGGCCTCCGTCGCGGGTCTGATCCTGCTCCTGATCAGGGTCGCAGGGGACCAGGCGACTCTCGGCGCAGTCCTTGCGGTGATGGGGATCCTGGCCTCCTGGAGCGCGATCCACACGCTGTTCACCCTGCGCTACGCCCACGCCTACTACGCCCAGGACGCCCGCGGCATCGACTTCAACGGGGACACCGCCCCCGACTACCGCGACTTCGCCTACATCGCCTTCACCCTGGGGATGACCTTCCAGGTCTCCGACACGAATCTCTCCACCAAGGAGCTGCGTCGGATGGCACTCAACCAGGGCCTGATCTCCTACCTGCTCGGGACCGTGGTCGTCGCCTCGACGATCAACCTCCTCAGCCAGCTGCTGGCAGGTTGAGGGAGCACACGGGGGAAAACCTCCACCGCGGTGGTCCCCTTCGAGCTCGGGACACGAACCACTCAGTCGCAGCACCCTCACCTTCACCCGGACACGGGCACCCCGGACAGATCTGCCCGATCCAGCCGGACCACATGGGCCCCACCGATGCCCGCGAAGCGTCCTGGCTGGCAGGTGAGCACGATGACCTGGGTGGACGTCCCCACGCTGCCGAGCACCGCCGCGATCGCGCGGAGACGTTCGGGGTCGGAGAACCCGAGCGTGTCATCGAGGATGACGGGGGCGCCCTCGTCGGCGGCGACCAACTGCGCGCACGCCAGACGCCCGATGAGGGCAAGCTGCTCGCGAGTGCCGGCCGAGAGCGAGGCGAAGGGAACGGTTCGTCCACCCGAGGTCCGCGACTCGATCTCGAGGCCCGGTGAAATGGTCACGGTGAAGTCGCGTCCGAACACGACACGGCCGAGCCTGCGGATGCGCTCGGTGAAGGGCGCGACGTAGCGCTGCTGGGCCAGGTCGCGCTGTCGCACCATCGTCTGTCGCAGCAGCTCGGCGGCCTCGGCGTCGCGCGTGAACTGCTCGGACCTCTGCTCAGCAGCCGTCGTGCGTGCGGCCGCCTCCTCGCGGGCACTGCCGATCCCCGATGCCAGTCGGTCCTCGATCAGTCCGTCGAGTTTGGCGCATTCCTGCCGCGTGGCCTGCAGGTCCTCCTCCGTCGAGGTCACCAGATCACGCGCGTTGCCCAGCAGCATCTCCACGGTCTCCGGATCAGCTGCATCCAGCGCCTCGCGCGCCGCCTCCTGGCGTTCCCTGTGGGCCTGCTGGTCCCGGGTCGCTGCGGAGAGTTCGCGGTCCAACGTCTCGTCATCGGCCCGGGCCCGCGCGGCGTCGAGGTCCCCCTGCAGGCGGGCGAGCTCACGCCCGGCGGACTCGCTCTGGGCCCCGGCGAGCAACGCCTCCTGGGTGGCGGACTCGCGGGACGAGCGGGCCCGGTCGGCCGCCTCCCGGGCCGCGTCCAGCTCGCGTCCGGTGCGCTCCTCCAGGTCCTGCGCGTCGCGGACCGCTCGCTGGAGGTCCTCCATCGACGAGGGCGGGGCCGTGGTCTCGTTCCCATCCGGGGAGTCATCACCGTCCGGTGCGTCGGCTCCGCCGCCCACGCGGGTCTGCAGATCCGACAGGTGCTGCTCCAGTGCGTCGAGCTCCTCACCGGCGAGCGCGCGGAAGAGGTCCTCCTCGGCCCGGGTCGCCGCGGCCTCCACCGCACTTCGGCGTCGGGCCAGGTCGTTCGCCTCCTCCACAGTGGCCACACCTGCACGGTCCAGCGCGGCGCGGAGGTCGGAGCGGGCCTGTGAGAGCGCCCGGTCCAGTTCACCGGGAGTCTCACCCGGATGGATGTCGACGCGCAGGACGCCGGGGGCCTCGATCGTCAGGGAGTCGTGCACACGGCTCGCGACCTGCCCACCGGCGGGGACCTGTTCCCCTCCCGCCATGACCGGCTGGTCGCCCAGAGAGGTGACCGTGACCAGCGCGGCGGCCACATCGCGTGAGCGGCTGGCCAGGGTGACGGCGTTCTCCAGTGTGGCGAGCCGGGTGGCCGTGTCCTGGTCGACCCGGAGGCCGTCCAGCTCCGACTTCGCGGAGTGCAGGCGCTCCCTGGCCTCACGGGCACCTGCAACACGTGCCCGCAGGGCCAGGAGATCCCGTTCGTCACGTCGCCTGCCCAGGGCATCCTCGCTGCTGCGTACTGCGCGGCGCGCCGTGACATCCGCCTGCTCCACCGTGCCGAGGGCCTCATCGGCCTCGCGCGACGCCGTCTCTGCGGCCACGCGCTGTGCCTCCAGGGACGTCACGTGATCCGTGACCCCGACCAGGGCGAGGGTTCGCTTCCCGATGTCCTCCACCAACGCCCGACGCGTCTCCTGGGCCTCCCGGGCACGGGCGAGCCGGAGATCCGCCTCTGCGAGTCCGCGTGTGAGCTGCTCAACGGCCTCGCGGCGGTCCTGCAGGTCATGGTCGGCCTGTTCCTGTGCCCGGAGATCCTCGCGTGCCGCCTCGAGCTTCCCGACAAGGTCGTCCACCACGGCGTCAAGACGGTCGCGACGATCGACGAAGGCGTCCAGCTGCCGCCCCTGCTCCTCCAGGTCGACCAACGTGGATCTCGCGGCCTCGAGCTCCTGGAGGGCCTGCCGGTACCCGCCCGTCGGCTTCCCACCGGGGGTGAAGAAACGCAGGTACTCCGCCTCAATGGCGGCCATGAGGTCATCGTGGTCCGTGGCATTGATTGCTGGTGACCCGGACTCGGACCCGACCTCGTGGGCCCCAGAGCCTCCAGCGCCACCCAGCGTGCGACGCAGGGCGGGGATGCGGGCAAGTTCCGGTTGGGTGAGGGACTGACCCTGCTGGACTTCAAGAGCGACCAGGAGGTCCAGGTCCAGCGTCTCGTCCAGGATCGCCCGGAAGCGGTCGTGGGCCGCATCCCCTGAGAGGTCCTCCGGTCTCGGGCTGCGCACGTGCAACTCCGTCTCGGGGCGACGCAGCCAGCGTTTGCGGTACTGGAGGTCGTAGTCGCCGGTGGTCAGGTCCACGGTGACCTCCGGGCCGACATCGCGACCGACGGGCTGGACCAGGCGGATTTCCCTCGCACCGGAGGTGGCCTTGGAGTCGCGGATGAGCCGCAGGGCCTCGGCGATGGAGGACTTCCCGACCTCGTTGGGTCCCTCGACCACGGTGACACCGGGACCGAACTCGACGCGGCAGTCCGCCACACCGCGGAAATCCACCAGTCGTACGCTGCGAATCCTCATGCCGCACCACCCTCCGTGTCCCGGGCCAGCCTGTACAACAGTCGCAGGGCTCCCTGCGCCGCAGCCGAGCGCGCGCTGTCCTGGGCGAGTCCGATGAGCTCGCGGACACCGTCGTCGACGAAGCCCCCGACCTGCAGGTCCGCGAAGTCGTGGTCGTCGGGGATGACGGCCAGGTCCAGGTGGCGCTCCCACGTGGCGAGCAGGGCGAACAGGGCGCGGTCGTCGTCGAGGACACGTTCGAGGTGCGCGTTCTCCGCCATGGTCAACGTGCCCGAGAGCTTCAGCCACACCAGTGTCCGGTCCTTCGCGTCCACCTCGGCCAGCCGGTCCTCCAGGGCAGTGACGTCCTCGTCGGAGTTCAGGGGCTTCTCGATGACGGTGAAGGCCCAGCTCCCGACGTGTACCCGCTCGACACGGACCTCGTGGGTCCGGGGGTCCACCTCGATGACGAGGACGTTGCCGGGGTCGACCTCACTGCGGTCGGTGACCTCAGGGGTGCCCGGGTACCAGATCCTGGGGGTGACTTCGGTCGTGGAGTGTCGGTCACCGAGCACCGCGACCTGGGCCAGGTCCCCGTTGAGCACCCGCTCCAGGGCGGTCTGGTCGATGACGGCAGCATCGTCGGCGTCCGGACTCAGCGAGGAGACGGCGCCATGGCCGGCAAGGACACGGACGGTTCCCGGTGGCGTCGGGTCCAGGTCCGCGCAGACCTGTCCGACCAGGTCGCGACCGGGACGCTTCGAGGACCAGGGCGCGGCGACCAGTTCGACGCCGGGAGCGACGGCGTGGACCCCCGGTTCGCGCAGCACGTGGACCTGCTCGGGTACGCGCGAGGTGAAGGCCGGGTCGTCGTAGATCGAGGCCGCGTCCAGCGGGTCGTGGTTGCCGGGCAGCAGCCACACGGGCACGGGCACCTGCCGCAGCGCCTCGAAGGTCCGGGTGATGACCGCGCGGTCCAGCTGGTTGGTCTCGAAGACGTCCCCGCAGGCGACGATGAACTCGGCGTCGTACTCGGCGGCGACCTCACCGATCCTGCGCAGCGCGTCGAAGCGCGCCTGCAGGTAGCGCGGGCGTGCCTGGTCCCCCAGGTAGTGGGCCGTCATGCCGAGTTGCCAGTCGGCGGTGGCGATGAAACGCATCCGTGTCCTCCTCGGGGCCGCAGTGCGCGGGGTGCGGGCGGCCCGTGTGGTGCCGACCGTGGTCACCCCGGGGGCGCTCCGTCGATCCTCGTCGATGCTAGCCGCGGGCGGA
>JAKECL010000125.1 GCA_030460725.1 Propionibacterium sp. | reverse complement strand
CTTCCACGGTTCCGGCAACGTCCTGTCGGCAGGGGCTGCAGGCGATGCAGGGTCTGCGCGCCTGTGGACGCGCGCCGACGTGGGCACGCTCTACCGGGCCGAGGACTCCAATGTGAGGATCGAGAAGCCCGACGCCTCGGGGATATGGGTCCCCGCCACGTGGGAGACCAGGTGCTTGGATCGCACGGGTGCGCCCGTCACACTGGGATGGAGCAGCCAGGGGCGCGCCCACACCACCGAGTCCCAGGTGGTCGTCTCGGGCGGCACCGGCAAGACCTCGGCCGACGGGTCGACGACCGTGTCCTGGAAGGGATCCTGGACCGTCGCCCACTACGACGGGATGACGTACCGGGACGTCTCGGATCCGACGCTCACGCTGGATACCAGCGGGAATGGTCAACCCAGGGCGACTGCAGCTGGGTACGGTACGCACATGGACGACACCAGCAAGTGGGAGAAGCTCGCACCCACGACGGTCGTCCTGGCGGACCTGGCCGGCGTGGATGTCACGGGTGCGGCCTCGGACCACGGATTCACGCATGAACCCACCTGTCTGGGGGTGGCGATCAACGATTCGGGTGGTCGCAACTCCCAGGCGAGGAGGACGGCGACGAATGGCGCCTACTGGGGGTCATTCCCCCAGGGCTTCATCGACTTCCAGGTGCGCACGGGACAGTCCTCCTACTGGTACACCTCTGAGGGGCGGCGCGACCGGGCCAAGATCGCAGCGCCCCTGAGCGTCGCCCATGACGCGCACTTCGCGACCCCCACGGCCTCAGAGTCGGTTCCCCGGACCGGTGGCAGGAGTGCCTCGCTCCAGCGCAACCCGACCGGCGTGCAGTCGTCCGCCGTGCGTGCCGGGAGGACCGTGGAAGCGGGCACCGGGGCCCCCGTGGAGGCGTCTCCCATCGACTGGGCGCAGGCCCAGGGCGTGGCCTCGGATACGGCACCGGGAACTCCGGGCGGTGTGCTGGGCGTCCACGACAGCTCCGGACGGATCGCCCCGGGGGCAGGAGAGGTGGCGCTGGCCTCGGGTGCGCCGCTGCTGGCAGGCTGGATCAGCCGTCGACGTCTGGGTCTGGATCCTGCGACTCACCTCACAATCCGGACAGGGAAGTGACAGGGTGTCAGCTAGTGAGTTAGGTTGACCTAACAAGCTCTCGGGAAAGGGGATTGGGATGGACAGACCGTCCGTCATCGCACTGTCGCTGGGGTCATCCATCGGACTCGCCCTGGTCGACCTGTGCATCGGGACCGGGGTGGAGCGCCTCGCTGTCGGCCTGCCCCTGGGCACCGCGACCATCGTGTCCGCCCTGCTGGCCGCCCTGGCCGCGGGCGTGTGCGCGTGGGGCGCCTCGAACCTGACCGGGTCGGCGCTGGTGGGGCGCGAGACAACGCTGCGCCACGGTGTCCTGGACCACGTCTTCGCACTGGGGCCCTCGGAACGCACCCGGGAGCGTGCCGGTCGCATCGTCTCCACCGCAACCGACGGGGTCGAGCGCGCCGCGGCCCACCAGGCGACCTTCGTGGCCCCCATGATCGCCTCGCTGGCCACCCCCGCTGTCGTCGTCATCATCGTGGCGCTGGCCATCGACCCTCTGGCCGCACTGCTGCTGGCCGTCTCGATCCCGGTGGTACCGCTGGCGGTGATCGCCTTCCAGGCCGCCTTCAAGTCGGTGTCCACCCGCTACCGCCGCTCCTCGCGGGCACTGGCCGCACAGGAACTCGACGCCATCCAGGGGCTCTCGACGCTGGCCCTGCTCAACGCGGGTCGCACCATGGGGCGCCGGCTGGAGCACGCGACCGAGGACGTACGTCGCCACGTCATGCGCTACCTGGCCGGGAACCAGATCGTGCTGCTGGTCGTCGATGCCGTGTTCTCGCTCGGCATGGTCACCGGTGCCGTGGTCCTCGCCCTGTGGCGGATGGAGGCCGGAGCCATCGGTGTCGGCAAGGCCATCTCCCTGGGCCTGCTGTCCGCCATCATGCTGGATCCCCTGGACCGCATCGGCCAATTCTTCTACATCGGCATGGGAGGCATGGCCTCCGCCCGCGAGATCAGGAAGCTCCAGGCCCAGGTCCCCGAGATCGTCGACGCACCGGGGGTCTCGTTCCGGACGAGGGCGGCCACGCACCCTCCCGTGCACCGGACATCCGACTGGACGACGTCTCCTTCAGTTACGACAAGACGGTGCCCGTCCTGCGCAACCTCGATCTGGAGGTGAACCCCGCGGAGCACGTCGTGCTCACCGGACCCTCCGGTGTCGGAAAGACCACCGTGGCCGCCCTCGTCCAGGGAAACAGGCGACCCGACTCCGGGACCGTGTCCATCGGGGGACATGATCTGAGGGGTGTCCCTGTGGCATGGGTCCGCGCCCAGATGGGCGTCGTCGCTCAGGACACGTACCTGTTCACCGGGACGCTGCGGGACAACCTGCTCATCGCCGATCCTCGTGCCGATGACGACCGGCTGATCGACGCCCTGCGTCGCGCACACCTGGGCGAACTGATGGACCGGCTCCCCGCCGGGCTCGACACTGCGGTGGGTGAGCGCGGGATGGCTCTCTCCGGCGGAGAGGCACAGCGGGTCGCCATCGCCCGCGCCCTGCTCAAGGACGCCCCGATCCTCCTGCTCGACGAGCCCACAGCGCACGTGGATCTCACCTCGGAACGCGAGATTCTCCAGGCCCTGCGTACGGCCGCGAAGGGACGGACCACCTTGACGATCTCGCACCGTCAGGCCACCATCGAGGACGCCCAGAAGCGTCTCGAACTGCGCGACGGGCACACCGTCGCCCTCGTGGAAGGGACCGGGGCATGAGCACCTCTCAGACGACCTCATCCGCCACGGTGCCATCGGTGGCTCCCACCCCCCAGGGGCAACCTGACATTGCGAACGAAACCCGTTGGGACCTGGCACGCCGCCTCCTGGGGGTCGCCCGACCGGTCCTGGGACCGCTGGTCCTCTCCGTCATCGCACGCCTGGTTGCCCTGCTCCTGGGGGTCGCACTGTTCGCGGTGGGAGGGTGGGCGGTCGGATCCTGGGCCGCCGCACTGACTCCGGTTGCGGGTGAAGGCGATGCGCTCGTGTCCACGGCACCCCTCGCCTGGACCCTGCCGCAGGTTGCGGGGGTGCTGATCGGGCTGTCATTGCTCAAGGCACTCTTCCGATACCTCGAGCAGTTCAGTGGACACTGGGTCGCGTTCCGGTCCCTGGCGTTGCTGCGCAACTACTTCTACGACCGCCTGGAACCCCAGGCGCCCGGTCGCACCGAGGCGGAGGACTCGGGGGATCTGTTCTCCCGGGTCACCAAGGACATCGACCGCATCGAGGTGTTCTTTGCCCACACCCTGGCACCGGGACTGACCGCGATCCTCACACCGGCGATCGTCCTGGCCTACCTCGGGGTCTCGGTGTCCTGGTGGGCGACCCTCGCCCTCATGCCATTCCTGGTGCTGGTCGGGGCGGTCGTTCCGCGCTGGGGTGGGGCCCGCACCGACGCAGCTGCCCGCCGGATCCGCGACGACCGCGGGAGACTGGCCCAGCACGTCACCGACTCCGTGCAGGGGGTGCGCGAGGTCCTCGCCTTCAACCACGAGGCTGCCCGCTCCCAGCAGATGGCGGACATCGAGGGGCGCATCGGGGACGCACAGGCGGTTGCAGCTCGGTACGTCTCGCTGCGCAGGGGTGCCAACCAGCTGCTGGTGGCCAGCTCCATGGTCGTCATGCTCGTGGTCTCAGGGGCGCTGTACGGTGGCGGGCAGATCTCGCTGGCCCAGCTGGGACTGGCGCTGGGCGTGACCCTGGGGTCCTTCGCTCCGATGCTCGCGGTGGAGGACTTCCAGGCGGACCTCGACCAGGCTTTTGCCTCCGCCAGGCGTGTCTTCATGATCACCGAACGTGCTCCCCTGGTGACCGACCCCGACTCCCCCCGCGAGTCCGACGGCACGGGCGACATCGTCGTTCGCGGGGTCGACTTCCGCTATCCGGGTCAGGAGGGCTCGACCATCGAGCAACCGCTGGTACTGCGCGAGGTCGACCTCACCTTCCCGGCAGGGCGCGTCACAGCCGTGGTCGGTGCCTCCGGATCCGGGAAGTCGACCCTGGCGAGCCTGGTCGAGAGGATGTGGGACGTCACCGCGGGCGAGGTTCGCATCGGTGACGTCGATGTCCGTGACCTCACCCAGGAGCGCCTGCGGGAGTTGGGGGCCTATGCGCCGCAGCGGCCCTACGTGTTCAACGACTCCGTGCGGGCGAACCTGTTGCTCGCCCGGCCCGATGCGTCGCCAGCCGACCTGGAACGGGTGTGTCGTCAGGTGGGGCTCGCGGAGTGGCTCGCCCAGGAGCCGGACGGACTGGACACCCAGGTCGGGGAGATGGGGGAGCGCCTGTCCGGGGGCCAGCGCCAGCGCGTGGCTCTGGCACGAGCCCTCCTGCGGGATGCGCCAGTGACCATCCTGGACGAGGCCACCTCCCAGCTCGACCGGGACACCGAGGCCCAGGTGCTGGCGGGTGTGCGGGAGGCAACGCGGGGACGCACCCTGGTGGTCATCGCCCACAGGATTGCCACGGTGAGGGACGCGGATCGCATTGTCGTCCTGGACGGTGGCCGACTGGTCGAGGTGGGCACCTATACGGAACTGATGAGGAAGGGCGGTGCACTCGCGTCGCTGGTCTCCCGCGAGGTGGACGCCGACTGAGTCCACTCGGGGCGGACGGGGACTGATCGCACTCGGGGTCGGCGCCGTCCGGGCCCCCGATCTGGCGACGGGGTGTGGGTCCGGGGACGGACATGGCGGATCGCGGTCGGTTCGGGGGTTCGGGCCCACATGCGGTTGTCATCGGGGGCTCGGATTTGGCGACGGGGTGTGGGGTCGACACGAGAAGCGTGCCCCAGCGTCTGCCAACGCTGTCGAACTCACACATGGGTGCCCGCGCCCACTCGCCGACAGTCGCGCCGACTCGCCGACAGTCCCGCCCACCGGAGGTGGTCAGGCCGCAGAGTCCCCGGCCCGCGCAGACAGTCGAGCCTGCAGCAGCGGCGTCAGGTCATCGATCGACACCTGGATCCGTGAGTGCACGCGCGGGTCCAGGATCGCCGTCCCGTCGAAGGACTCCGACGCGACATAGATCCCCGAAGGCGCGACGAACGCCTGTAGGAAGGCGAACAGGGGTCGCAGCTCGTGGTCGATCATCAGCGAGTGACGCTCCGACCCGCCCGTCGCCATCAGCACGGTCGGTGTCCCCGCGACCCCATACAGGTCGAGCAGGTCCACGAAGTGCTTGAAGATTCCCGGGTACGACCCGCGGAAGGTGGGCACCGCCACCAGCAGCAGGTCCGCGGACTCCACTGCCGTCAGGGCCGCCTCCGCGAGCTGCCCGACCTGGCTGCGTGTGACGGCCGACGTGAGGTCCGGACCCAGCCCGTAGACGTCCACCCGCGTGAGGTGGGTCGGGAACCGGCTGGCCGCAGTGTCCGCGGCCAGTTGTGCCAGTGTGACGGTCTTGGACGCCTCCGAGGGAGACCCGTTGAGGATGACGACGCTCAACGCGCCGCCAGCGGTGTCGACTCCACTGATCGTAGCTCCGGTGGACGTCACCACGGCGTCTGAAGCGCCCGTGGGTGCGGCCTGCGTGGTCACGTCGCTCATCGGTTCGCCCCCCGAGCCGCCATCATCGTGGAGTGATCGCGGCCAGGGAGGGACGCGGCGTGCTCGGATGCACCTGCGCCGCCCTCGTCATGGTGCAACGCAACGGGACCCGCACCGAACTCGCGACGCAGGACGGGGGCAACCTCGGTGCCCAACAGCTCCAAGGCCCCCAGGTGGTCGTGCTGGGAGACCCCACCGAAGCCCATCTGGAAGATGATGCGGTCGATGCCGTAGACCTCGTGGTATCGCATGACCTTGTCGATGACCTCCTGTGGGGAGCCGATCACCGGCATGCCGCCGGGACCCGCCTGTGCGTCGAACGCCTGACGCGAGATGTCGAAGCCGACGCCGCGCTGATGGTTGTTCTCCCGCATGCCGCGCGCGAAGCGCGGGTACATCGTGTCGCGTGCGCCCTGGCTGGTGCGTCCGACGAACCCGTGCACGGAAGCCCCGATGTGGAGGCTCCCCTGTGGAACACCGGCCTGCTCGGCGGCGCTGCGGTAATACTCGGACATCGTCTGATGAGCGGTGAGGGGACCGACCAGGAAGGCGATGATCATCGGGAGCCCGGCCCTGCCGGCGTGGACAGCGGAGGCGGGCGAGCCACCCACCGCCCGCCAGACGGGGAGGCGGTCCTGGAGGGGGCGTGGCGCGATGTCCGCATCGCG
>JAKECL010000124.1 GCA_030460725.1 Propionibacterium sp. | reverse complement strand
GAGGGGAGCCCTTCCCCCTCCCAGGGACCCTCGGGAGAGGACGGGACGACGCCGGGCTCCTCACCCACGCCCGATCCCTTCGGCAATGAGACCGATCAGGAGCGCGAGCGCCGCGAGGAGTTGGAACGTCGCCTGGAGAACTCACGCAACGACCAGGACCGGAACTTCGACAAGAACCGACCCGGAACCCCCAACGGCGGGTGGTGACGTGCCGCCTCCGGGGGGCGTGGCATCCCGCCTGGGCCGGGGCACGAGGTGGACCAACGGCGGGTGGTGACCTGCCGCCTCCCGGTGGCCCGCAGTCAGGCGGGGCCCCGGCAGGCGGCGTCACGCCCCCGCTGACCGGCATTGCCACAGCCCCGCTGACCGGTATTCGGACGTGGGTTCGGACACAGATGCCGGGGGCAGCCGGGATTCCTGACCCCTGCACGTCGCTGCCCCCACTCCCGCCCGGAGACCGGTCATCGGGTGCAGGAATGCGGTGGGGAGCCGCCCTCGTCGACGCCTGTCGCCGACGGGCTGACCTCCGTGGTGGAGACTCGGCGGGCAACCTCTGTCCGCAGGGGCGGACAGGGGAGCGGCGGGGTGGTCACGAGGCGTTAGTGTGGGGGCGTGAAGGTCCTCCTGGTGGGCACCGGCGGGCGAGAACACGCACTGGCCCGTGCCCTGGTCCGAACCTCCGATTCCATCGACCTGGTGCTCCAGGCCGGCAACCCCGGCATGGAGGCATGTGGCAGAGCCGTGGCGTTCACGGCCGATGATCCCGTGGCCGTCGCCCGGGTCGCGCGCGAGGAAGGTGTCGACCTGGTGGTGGTGGGGCCCGAGGCCCCACTGGTCGCCGGCGTCGCGGACGCCGTGGTGGCAGCCGGGATCCCCTGTTTCGGTCCCTCCGCAGCAGCAGCCGAGCTGGAGGGCTCCAAGAGCTTCGCCAAGGAGGTCATGGAGGCGGCCGGGGTTGCCACGGCCCGCTCCCACACCTGCCGGACGATGGACCAGGTGGAAGCGGCGCTGGCTGATCTCGGTGCCCCCCATGTGGTCAAGGACGATGCCCTGGCCGCAGGGAAGGGGGTGGTCGTCACGCAGGATCTCGACCTCGCCCGTGCCCACGCCGCCCGCTGCCTGGCCCGCGAGGGCGGGGCGGTGGTGATCGAGGACTACCTCGACGGCCCCGAGGTCTCCCTGTTCTGCATCTGTGACGGACAGCGTGCCGTGCCTCTGGTTCCCGCCCAGGACTTCAAGCGTCTGTGCGACGCCGACCAGGGGCCCAACACCGGGGGCATGGGAGCCTACACACCGCTTCCGTGGCTGTCGGAGGGGGTGGTGGAGGAGGTCGTGGACACCGTCGCCCTGCCCACCCTGGCCGAGATGGCCCGACGCGGCACCCCCTTCAGGGGTCTCCTCTACTGCGGTCTGGCGCTGACACGACGCGGTGTGCGCGTCGTGGAGTTCAACGTGCGCTTCGGTGACCCCGAGACGCAGGTGGTCCTGGAACGTCTGGAGTCCTCCCTGGCGGATCTGCTGTTGGCTGCGGCCACCGGACGCCTGGACACCGTCCCCACCCCCACATGGTCCCCCGACGCTGCCGTCACCGTCGTGATCGCCAGTCCTGGGTATCCCGAGGCCGCGCGAACAGGCGGCGTGATCACCGGCGTCGCCGAGGCTGACGCCCTGCCGGGCGTCCACGTCATCCACGCCGGGACGAAGCTGCTCCCGGGCACGCCGGTCAGCCAGTCCGGCGAGCCGTCCCCTGTGGGTGGGGCACCCACCCGGAGCGGCGCACCCACCCTGGTCAGTGCCGGGGGCCGGGTGCTCGATGTCGTGGGCCGCGGCCCCGACATCGAGGCCGCCCGGGCCGCTGCGTACGCAGGGGTGAGGGCGCTGCACCTGGAGGGTGCCCAGTACCGCACCGACATTGCCACCTGGCCCGACGATCTTCGGGCCTGACGCCGCCCCCTCCGGAAAGGACCGCCCATGAATGCCGCCACCGAGATCCCCGGATGGGTGCATCTCTCTTCGGGCAAGGTCCGCGACATCTACGCTCCCGCCACCCCTGCAGTGCCGGGGGACGACGCGAACGGCGCCGAGGGCGCGGCCCGGGGAGCCCTCGCCGGCCGTCTCCTCATGGTCACCTCCGACCGCATCAGCGCCTACGACCACATCCTTCCCACCCCTGTTCCCGACAAGGGCAAGGTGCTCACCCAGCTCTCCACCTGGTGGATGACGCAGATGGAGGACCTGGTCCCCAACCACCTGGTCTCCACCGACGTGCCCGCACAGGTGAGGGGACGTGCCGTCATCTGCCGGGCGTTGGACATGGTTCCCGTCGAGTGCGTCGTGCGCGGCTACCTCACCGGATCGGGAATCGTGGAGTACCGCGAGTCCGGGACCGTGTGTGGAGTGACGCTGCCGGCCGGCCTCACCGAGGCCTCGAAGCTTCCCGAACCGATCTTCACCCCCGCCGCCAAGGCCGAGTTGGGCAGCCACGACGAGAACGTCTCCCTGGAACGCGTGGCCGACATGGTGGGGCGTGAGTTGGCTGAGCGCCTGCGTGACCTCTCATTGGACCTGTACTCCCGGGCTGCGGAGGTCGCTGCACGTCGGGGCGTGATCATTGCTGACACCAAGTTCGAGTTCGGACTCGATCCGACCACCGGTGACCTCGTGCTGGGCGACGAGGCCCTCACCCCCGACTCCTCGCGGTTCTGGCCCGCGGATGAATGGGTGGAAGGACAGGTCACCCCCAGTTTCGACAAGCAGTACCTGCGTGACTGGCTGACCTCGCCCGCCTCGGGGTGGGACCGCAGCGGCGACAGTGAGCCCCCTGCCCTGCCCACCGCGATCGTGGCTGCCACCCGCGGACGCTACATCGAAGCCTTCCGTCGCCTCACCGGCACGGAACCCGAACTGTGACCGGCACCCGCCGGGAGACAACTGAGGAGGACGCCGTGGGGCGAATCATCGTCGAAGTGATGCCGAAGCCGGAGATCCTGGACCCCCAGGGCAAAGCCGTCGGGTCGGCCCTGCCCCGCCTGGGGATCACGGGCTTCACCTCCGTGCGCCAGGGGAAGTGCTTCCACCTGGGTGTGGAGGGGCCTGTCACTCCCGAGCTGCTGGAGGAGGCCCGCCGCGCCGCAGAGTCCGTCCTGTCCAACCCGATCATCGAGGACGTCGTGCGCGTGGAGGAACTGCCCGAGGACGACTCCCCCGCCGGGGGTGCCCGGTGACCCGCGTCGGTGTGGTGACCTTCCCGGGAACGCTGGACGACCGGGACGCTGCACGTGCGGTGCGCCTGGCGGGGGCGCAACCGGTCTCCCTGTGGCACAAGGACACCGACCTGCGCCAGGTCGACGCCGTGGTCCTGCCCGGTGGATTCTCCTACGGCGACTACCTGCGCTGCGGGGCGATCGCCGCGGTGGCCCCCGTCATGGGAGCCGTCGTCGAGGCTGCCGGGAGGGGCCTGCCCGTGCTCGGAATCTGCAACGGCTTCCAGGTGCTGTGCGAGTCCCATCTCCTGGAGGGTGCCCTCATCCGCAACGACCACCAGAAGTTCGTGTGCCGGGACCAGGTGCTGCGCGTGGAGAACGCCGACACCTCCTGGACACGGTCCTACGAGGCCGGCACGGAGATCACCATCCCCCTGAAGAACGGGGAGGGCTCCTTCCAGGCCTCACCCGAGACGGTCCGGCGCCTGGAGGGGGAGGGCAGGGTCGTCTTCCGGTACGTCGACGTGAACCCCAACGGCTCGGCGCACGACATTGCGGGCATCACCAATGCCGCGGGCACCGTCGTGGGGCTCATGCCCCACCCCGAACACGCGGTTGAGGCAGGATTCGGGCCACTCGCCGGTGACGGAGAGACCGCCTGGTCCCCTCACGGCGGTACCGATGGGCTGGGGATCTTCTCGTCGGTCCTCCACTCGCTGGTCGGCTGAGGCATGGCGGTGCCGGTGTCGGTGCGCACGGGTGGGTCGGGTGCGCCCCAGGGGCGCGCCGACGGCACCTCCCGGTCTCCCGCACAGGCGAAGCGTTCCGCAATCGATCATCGACCTGAGCGGTCCGCCACGGTGCCCTCATTCCCCCGACGCCCGGTCCACCGGGTTTTCCACAGCTGTGGAGCCAGCTGCCGTCACCGTCCACAGCCCTGTGGATGCACATTGTTGACAACCATTTCAAGGTGTGGAGGACCTGGGGTGCCCCGCCCTCGTCGATGTGCACAATCGATCACCCCGGTGCTCACCCAGCCCACCCCGGACACGACACGATGGAGCAAGCCATGACCGCAGAGGTCGCCCCCCTCACCCCCCACGAGCGTCCCGACACCGTCGAGGACGCCGCTGCCACTCCCGAACAGGACATGCCCTGGGCGGAGCTCGGGCTCAAGGCGGATGAGTACTCGCGCATACGCGAGATCCTGGGGCGCCGCCCCACCAACGCCGAACTCGCCATGTACTCCGTCATGTGGTCGGAGCACTGCTCCTACAAGTCCTCCAAGAAGCACCTCGTGGAGCAGTTCGGCAGGCGCACCACCGACGCCATGCGGGAGCACCTCCTGGTCGGCATGGGCCAGAACGCCGGGGTCGTCGACATCGGCCAGGGCTGGGCAGTGACCTTCAAGGTCGAGTCACACAACCACCCGAGCTTCGTGGAGCCCTACCAGGGCGCCGCCACCGGCGTGGGGGGCATCGTGCGCGACATCATCTCCATGGGCGCCCGCCCGGTGGCGGTCATGGACCAGCTGCGTTTCGGGGCCGTGGACCATCCCGACACCTCCCGTGTCGTGCACGGGGTGGTCGCCGGGGTCGGGGGCTACGGCAACTGCCTCGGGCTGCCCAACATCGGCGGGGAGACGGAGTTCGACCCTTCCTACCAGGGCAACCCCCTGGTCAACGCCCTGTGCCTGGGGACCCTGCGCCACGAGGACATCCACCTGGCCAATGCCACGGGTGAGGGGAACCTCGTGGTCCTCTTCGGCGCGCGCACCGGTGGGGACGGCATCGGCGGGGCGTCGATCCTGGCCTCGGAGACCTTCGAGGACGGTATGCCCACCAAACGCCCGTCGGTGCAGGTGGGCGACCCCTTCATGGAGAAGGTCCTCATCGAGTGCTGCCTGGAGCTCTTCAGCGCCGGTGTGGTCCAGGGGATCCAGGACCTGGGAGCCGCCGGCATCTCGTGCGCGACCTCGGAGCTGGCCGCCAACGGTGACTCCGGGATGCACGTCGACCTGGAGAACGTGCTCCTGCGCGACCCGACGTTGACCGCGGGCGAGATCCTCATGTCCGAGTCCCAGGAACGCATGATGGCGATCGTGGAGCCCGGGGACCGCGAGGAGTTCTTCCACGTCATCGACCGCTGGGACGTGGAGGCCTCGGTCATCGGGACGCTGACGGGGGACGGGCGCCTCACCATCGACCACTTCGGGAGCCGGATCGTGGACGTGGACCCCAAGACGGTGGCCAATGAGGGCCCCGTCTACGACCGCCCCTACGCCCGTCCCGCCTGGCAGGATGCGCTGCAGGCCGACACCTCCGCCCGCCTGCACCGCCCCGTGGACGCCGAGGAGCTGGAAGGTGTGCTGCGTGAGGTCCTCGGCGACGTCAACCAGGCCAGCAAGGCGTGGGTGACCGACCAGTACGACCGCTATGTCCAGGGCAACACCGCTCTGGCCCAGCCCGATGACGCGGGCGTGGTCCGCGTGGACGAGGGGAGCGGGCTGGGCGTGGCACTGTCCACCGACGCCAACGGCTGGTACACCAAGCTCGACCCGGCCGAGGGTGCTCGCCAGGCCCTGGCCGAGGCCTATCGCAATGTCGCCGTGGTGGGGGCGCACCCGGTGGCGATCACCGACTGCCTGAACTTCGGCAATCCCGAGGACAGCGACGCCATGTGGCAGTTGGTGAGCGCAATGAGGGGGCTGGCCGACGGCTGCGTGGAGCTGGGCGTGCCGGTGACGGGTGGCAATGTGTCGCTCTACAACTCCTCGGGCACGGAGAAGGGGCAACCCGACTCCTCCATCAACCCCACGCCGGTGGTGGGCATGCTCGGCATCCTCGACGACGTCACGCGGGCGAATCCCTCCGGGTGGACGGAGGAGGGCCTGGCCGTCCTGCTGCTGGGTGAGACCCGTGACGAGATGGACGGTTCCGCCTGGGCGCGCATCATCCACGGCCACCTCGGTGGCCTTCCGCCCCGGGTGGACCTGGGGGCGGAGGTCGCGCTGGGCAATGTGGTGCGCGCACTCTCGGGGGTGGACGGTCCTGACGGGAAGCCGCTGGTGCGCGCCGCCCACGACCTCTCCAACGGCGGGCTGGTCCAGTCCCTGGTCGATGCCTGTCTGCGCTT
>JAKECL010000123.1 GCA_030460725.1 Propionibacterium sp. | reverse complement strand
TTCAAGATCACCAGGGAGTGCCCTGCACCGGCAGGACTGGTGGCTGACCTGGACGTCATTGCGGCTGCTCCGCGACGTCTGACGGCAACGGGGTACGGCGACCTCATCGAGAAGATCCCCGCCGGCGCGGACTGGATCCTCGCAGATGAGATCGGTGTCGAGGCCATCGACCACCACGTCTGGAGCCTCGTCCAGGGGCCACTGCGCGATGCCCTGGCCGATCCTGAAGCCATCGGCCGCGGAGAGGTCGACGCGATCGAGGGACTCGCCCAGGGCAACATCATGTCGGGCCTGGCCATGCAGGCCATGAAGTCCTCGCGCCCGGCATCCGGTGCCGGGCACCAGTTCTCCCACGTGTGGGAGATGGAGGGACACGGTCTTGACTGGGAGCCGCCCCTGTCACACGGGTTCAAGGTCGGGGTGGGCACTGTGGCGTCGTGTGCCATGTGGCTGCTGGCCTTGACCATGGATTTCTCCCACCTGGACATTGACGCGATCCTCGCTGCGGCCCCCACGGACGAGGAGGTGGAGGCGAAGGTGCGTGCGGCGTTGGCTCCGCGCATCGCCGAGGAGGCCGTGCGTCACTCACTGTCGAAGAACCTGCGTGGTGAGCGTCTGCGCGAACGTCTGGAGAGGATCCAGGAGGCCTGGCCGCGTGTCCGCGACCGTGCGGCGGCGCAGCTGCTCGCTCCGGAGGACGTGGCCGCCCGGCTGAAGGCCGTGGGTGCTCCGTACCACCCCGAGATGATCGGCATCGACTGGGAGCGCTTCCGACGCACGCACTTCCAGGCGGAGATGATCCGTCCCCGCTACACGATCTTCGATCTCTTCGCCAACACCGGTGTGCTCTCCGAGGTGGTCGACCAGCTCTTCTCCGACGAGGGCTTCTGGGGACAACACCGCCACCCCGACTCCTTCGACACCGGACAGGACATCCCACAGGACATCCGACAGGACTGACACGCCTCCGCTGGGGGCTCAGAGAGGAGCAACACCATGCCAGCTGGTACTCAGGACAGGTACACGATCGGTCTCGACTTCGGGACCTTGTCCGCACGCGCGGTCGTGGTCCGTGTGGGGGACGGGACGGTGGTCGCCGAGGCCGTCCACGACTTCGCGCACGGGGTCATGGACAGGACCCTCGATGCGGGCGACGGCCACACACTGCCACCCGACTTCGCCCTGGAGGTCCCGGCGGACTACATCGAGGCCATCGAGAGGTCCGTCCACGACGCGATGCAGGCCTCCGGGGTCGATCCGGAGGCGGTGATCGGTCTCGGGGTCGATGCGACCTCCTCGACCGTGGTGGTCACGGATGCCCAGGGCACCCCGCTGTGCGAGCGCCCCGAGTTCGCGAACAACCCCCATGCCTACATCAAGTTGTGGAAGCACCACGGGGGTCAGTCCCAGGCCGAGCGCATCGTGGAACTGGCCCGACAGCGTGAGGAGTCGTGGCTGGGGCGCTACGGGGGAACCCTGTCCTCGGAGATGCTCCTGCCCAAGATCCTCGAGACCTTCGAGGAGGCGCCAGAGGTGTACGCCGCCACGGAAGAGGTGCTCGACGTCCTGGACTGGCTCACGTGGAAGCTCACCGGGCGGCTCACCTACGCGGCAGGGGACTCCGGCTACAAGCGGATGTACCAGGACGGCAGCTATCCCTCGCGGGACTTCCTCGAGGCGCTCGCACCGGGTTTCGGTGGGGTCTTCGAGGAGAAGATGTCCCATGAGGTCCTGCCCCTGGGCGCGCGGGTGGGAGGGTTGGACGCCGAGTTCGCCCGCGCCTTCGGCCTTCCCGAAGGCATCGCCGTGGCATCGGGGAACATCGATGCCCATGTGCACGCCGCCTCGGTGGACGCCGTGAGGCCTGGTCAACTCACCGGGATCCTGGGGACCTCGGTGTGCTGGGTCCTCCCCTCCGCCCGGTACCACGACGTGCCCGGGACCTTCGGCGTCGTCGACGGCGGGATCGCGGACGGGTCGTGGGGTTTCGAATGCGGCCAGAGCGCGGTCGGCGACTGTTTCGCGTGGTTCATCGAGAACTGTGTGCCCGCCTCCTACATCGCGGAGGCGGAGGAACGCGGACTCACGGTCTTCGGTCTCCTTGCCGAGAAGGCAGCCCAGCAGGAGATCGGTGAGCACGGTCTGGTGGCCCTGGACTGGTGGAACGGCAATCGTTCGATCCTGGTGGATGGCAACCTCACGGGCCTCATGGTGGGGCAGACCCTGGCGACCACGCCGGAGGACCAGTACCGTGCGATCCAGGAGGCCTGCTGCTTCGGGGCACGAGTCATCATTGAGAACTTCGAGGAGCACGGGGTCCCAGTCGACGAGATCCGGGTCGCCGGCGGCCTGCTCAAGGACAGTTTCCTCATGCAGATGTATGCCGACATCACGCGCAGGCCCCTGTCCACCGCGACGGTCGTCCAGGCCGGAGCGCAGGGGTCGGCGATCTTCGCGGCAGTGGCTGCGGGTGCCTATCCGGACCTGCCCTCTGCCGCAGCGTCGATGGGTGGGGTGGTGGAGAACGCCTACGTCCCGCGTGAGGAGGCCTCGCGCCAGTACGACCGGCTCTATGAGCAGTACCGCCACCTCTACGAGCTCTTCGGGCGTGAGGATCCGACGATGCACGCGCTCAAGGAGATCCGTCGTGATGCCATGGCGCGCAGGGCGCTGCGGCCGGGGGCTCGCTGACCTGCGTCGCGGGAGGCCCGACGAGGGCGGCTCCGCGTAGCCGTACACCGGTTCGCGTGGCAGAGAAAGGGGTGGGGGCCGGGGGCCACCCCCCCCCCCCCCCCCCCCCCCCCCACCCGGGGGGGGGGGGGGCACCAAGACCCCCCCCCCAAGGCGCCGCCCCGGGGCCCCCCCCCCCCCCCCCCCACCCCCGTCACGTCTCCGTGTCAGTCGTCCGTCACGATGACCACGCACAACGTGCGCGGTCCGTGGACGCCGTCCACGCGGACCAGTTCGATGTCGGAGGTCGCAGAGGGACCGGCGATCCAGGTCTGGGGACGCTCGGCGTGCTCACCCAGGATCGCCACGGCCTCCGGCACGGTGCCCTGCACCTGGGAGGCCCGCACCACGCACACGTGGACATCGGGCAGCAGCGTGATGGCTCGGCGCCCCTGGTCGGGCTCCCCGTCCAGGACGATCGTGCCGGACAGTGAGACCCCTGCGCGCGCCGCGGTCACGACGGCGTCCACGTCTGCCAGGTACTCCTTGTCCAGGGGCTCCTCGCGGGAGTCGACGTGGACGTCGCGGGGGTCGGAACGCTTGCGGCCCCGGCCCCGGCTGATCTGGCCGGCAGCGGCCTCCTGCCAGGCCTGGGGCAGTCCGGAGGGAACCACCACGGATGTCGCCTCGGCAGACTCAAGCAGGTCGTCGATGGCTTCGGGGACCTGCTCAGCCGTGACCTGCACGACGTGGGCGTGGTAGTCCTCCAGGGCCTCCACGAACTCTGCAACCACAGCTTCTGAGCCTGCGGGTGAGCCCGCGTGGAAGCGGTAGTCGCGTACCACCTGGGGGTCGGGTGCTGCGGGCTGGGACTGTGCGATGGCAGCGCGCACCGCTGCCAGGATCTCCGTCTTCGCGCTCATCGGGCGTCCTCCTCACCTGCGGGGGTCTGCCCGCTCGAGTGTGCCGTGCCGGCTGGGGGAGTTGGCGGGGTACCTGGATGCTGTGGGTGTTCCAGCGTGTCCTGCCCGGGCAGTGCCCCCGGCTCCGGAACCTCGATCACACCCGGTGTCGGTTCGTCACGCCCCGCCCTGCGTGCCGCCTCCCACTGGCGGAAGGACTGGCTGGGAGGAGCGGGGATGTCGCGTGTGTTCGTCCAGGCCGTGGCGGGCCACGGCAGGTGCACGATGCGGTGGTCCGCGCCGGCCACGGCGCGCCCGACGGGCATCACGGCGCCTGCCATTCCCATCACGGCCCCCTTGGACATCGGCATGATCGAGGCCTTCATGGCGACGTCCCACCCGTTGGGGATGCCCCCGCGGGACGCCTCCACCGTGCGGTGACGCAGTTCCACCAGAACGGAGGGGATGTCGATGCGCACGGGACACGCCTCGAAGCAGGCTCCGCACAGGCTGGAGGCAAAGGGGAGGGTGGCCGCCGGATCGTCGTGCTCGAAGGCGCCCCGCAGCTGGGGGGTGAGGATGGCGCCGATGGGTCCGGGGTAGACGGACTGGTAGGCGTGCCCGCCCACGTGTTCGTAGACGGGGCAGACGTTCATGCAGGCCCCGCAGCGGATGCAGTGCAGTGCCTGGCGGCCCACGGGGTCCGCCAGGACCTTGGTGCGTCCGTTGTCCAGGAGGATCAGGTGGAACTCCTGGGGTCCGTCGCCCGGGGTCACGCCCGTCCACATGGAGGTGTAGGGGTTCATCCGCTCACCGGTGGCGGAGCGGGGCAGCAACTGGGCGAAGACCTCCGCGTCCTGGTAGGTGGGCACGATCTTCTCGATGCCGACGATGGAGATCAGGGTCTCGGGCAGGGTCAGGCACATGCGGCCATTGCCCTCGGACTCGAAGACCGAGAGGGTGCCGGTGTCGGCCACCATCATGTTGGACCCCGAGATCGCCACCTTCGCGGACAGGAATTTGCGGCGCAGGTGTGCGCGGGCTGCGGCCGTGAGGTCGCGGGGATCATCGGTGAGCCCCTGGGGCGCGTCCTCCATGCGCTCGCGGAAGATGGCGCGCACCTCGGAGCGGTTGCGGTGGATCGCGGGGACGACCACGTGGGAGGGCATGTCGTCGGAAAGCTGGACGATCATCTCGGCCAGATCGGTCTCGCGTGCCTCGATGCCCCGGGTGTGGAAGTACTCGTTGAGCCCGATCTCCTGGGTGGCCATGGACTTGACCTTGACCACTTCGGAGACGCCCTTGGACTTCGCGATCCCGAAGGCGATGCGATTGGCCTCCTCCGCGTCGCGCGCCCAGTGGACGATGCCCCCACGTGCAGTGACGTTCTCCTCCAGCTGCTCCAGGAGCTCGGGGAGGCGGCTCATCACGTCGTTCTTGATGGAGGCCGCGGCCAGGCGCAGCTCCTCCCAGTCGGGCAGCTCCGAGACGCGGATGTCACGCTTGTCGCGGATGGTGTGGGTGGCGTGCTTGATGTTGCGCCGCATCTGGGTGTTGCGCAGGGTCGCGGAGGCGGCCGTGGGGAAGGTGGCCCCCCACCGCAACGGGTCCTCGGGTGTGGGTGCCGAGGGCGTCCATGCCTGGACCTTGCCGCGGTCGGCGGCGTCCTCCTCTGCCGTGGTCCCGCGGTGCAGGACCTGGTCGACTGCCTGGATGGCAGTGGCAGTCACGGATGCGGCCACGCCGACGGCCTTGGTCGCTGCTTCCTGGACCTGGATCGGAACCTTCATCACGCACCCACCTTCGTCGTCGTGGTCGGGGCTGCCCAGGGCTCGTCCCGGGTCCCGGCCAGCACCTCCGCGAGGTGCATGGTGCGCACACCCGAGCGGGTGCGCGAGAGCCCTCCGCCGATGTGCATGAGGCAGGAGTAGTCCCCGGCCACCAGCACCTCGGCCTTCGTCGACATGACGTTGGCCATCTTGTCGGCGAGCATCGCCGTGGAGGTCTGGGCATTCTTCATCGAGAACGTCCCCCCGAATCCGCAGCAGCTCGTCGCCTCGGGCAGTTCCGTGAGCTGGAGGCCCTCGACCGCCTGCAGGAGGCGGTAGGGCTTGTCCCCGACCTTCGCGATGCGCAGCGAGTGACAGGTGGGGTGGTAGGTGACCCGGTGGGGGAAGTAGGCGCCCACATCGGTGACGCCCAGGACGTCGACGAGCAGTTCGGAGAGCTCATAAGTGTGCTCGGCGATCTGGGCCGCCTTCCTGCTCAGCGGGTCGTCGCCCTCGGATGCCGCCACCATCGCCTGCTGGTGGCGAATGGAGCCGGTGCAGGACCCCGAAGGGACGACGATGGCGTCCCATTCACCGTCGAGGACCGGCTCGAAGGTGCGCACATGGTTGGCGATGATGGGCATGGCTTCGGGGAAGTACCCGGTGTTGACATGCATCTGCCCGCAGCAGGCCTGCTCGGGCGGGAACACCACCTCATGCCCGAGCCTCTCCAGCAGGTGGGTGGTGGCTTGCGGCGCCTGCGGGAACATGACGTCGCCGATACAGGTCGCGAACAGCGCGATGCGCATGAGACGACGCCTCTCAGCTCGGGGTGGTCCCGCCACGCAGCGGGCTCTCCCACACGATAGCGCCGACCTTGCGCGCCCGCGCCCCGCCGGTGCTGGCCCTGCATGCCAGGCATCGACGAGGGCGACCCCCACGCGCTGTGTCCGGGTGTGGTGGGGGCTGTCCTTGCGCGCAGGGACGGTGGAAACCCCGGGCGCCAGGAGCGTG
>JAKECL010000122.1 GCA_030460725.1 Propionibacterium sp. | reverse complement strand
AGCGGGTCGGGATCGATGCCCCCCACGCGCGGACGGGTCCGCAGGGCGGCGGAGACCATGTCGTTGAGTGCGGGCAGAGCCGCATGGGAGCGGGCGTCCAGGGCGAGCACCGGGACACCCAGGCTGGCGCTCAGCGCGGCCGCGTCAACACTTTGACCCTCACGGGTGGCGACGTCGGTCATGGTGATGACCGCAGCGACGGGGCGCCCGGTACGCGCGACCTGGCCGAGCAGGTAGAGGGAGCGCGTGAGGGCGGTGGCCTCCAGGAGGACGATCACCAGGTCCACCGAGCGACCTCGCACCGGATCGGTGAAGGAACCCGGAACGCCTGCCAGGGTGTCGACGACGACCTGCTCATCAGGGGAGTTGGCGATCAGGGAGTATGTGCCGGGCAGGTCGAGGATCCGCGCCCCGACGGCTCCCCAGTGGCCCTGCATGACCTCCACGGTGGTGCCGGGGGCGTTGACGACATCCTGTCGCGCGCCGGTCACCATGTTGAAGAGGGTGGACTTGCCGACATTCGGGTTGCCCACCAGGACGACGGTGGGTTCCGCGGTGGGAGTGTCCTCGATGACGGAGGTGCGGTGAGTGACCTGGGAGGTCTCCGCGCCGCGGCTGAGACCCGGGACGTGGAGGTGGTGGGACTTGTGCCCGTCATCGTCGCCGGAGTTGCGGGGTGCGCACTTGGGACAGCTCACGGGAGGACCTCCACATCGATGGTGCGGGCGGATCGGCGGTCCACCGCCACGCGGGTGCCCGCGATGTTCATGACAACCCCGCCGAAGGCGGCACGGTTGGTCAGGGTGAACTCGGCACCCGGGCGAAGACCGAGCTCCTGGAGACGGAGCTGGTGTCGCGGATCGATGTCGATCGTCGTCAGGCGGGCCCGGGCATTCCGCGGGCATTTCGAGAGCAGCACAGTTGCGATATTAGAACTCCCTCATGGAAGGAAGCGGGACCTAAGTTGCATGTGTGTGACCTCACGGTCCCCGGAGTCTCCCGGACACGGCGGTGCCCGCCCACACCGAGGCATGGACGGGCACCGACCGCCGGTCGTCCCGGGGTCACTCCCCCACGGAGTCCTCCACGGCCGCGCGCCCCGCCTCCAGTCGCGCCACGGGGACGCGGAAGGGGGAGCAGGACACGTAGTCCAGGCCCGAGCGGTGGAAGAAGTGGATGGAGTCGGGGTCTCCCCCGTGCTCGCCGCACACCCCGAGCTTGATGTCGGGCTTGGTGGAGCGGGCCCGGCGCACACCTTCGCGCACCACGGCGCCCACGCCGTGGGTGTCGATGGTCTCGAAGGGGGAGACGCCGAAGATCCCGGCCTCCACGTACTCCGGGAAGAACACGCCTTCCACGTCGTCGCGGGAGAAGCCCCAGACCGTCTGGGTGAGGTCGTTGGTGCCGAATGAGAAGAAGTCGGCCTCACGCGCGAGGTCCTCCGCCGTCATGGCGGCCCGCGGCAGCTCGATCATGGCGCCGATGGTCACGCCGGAGAGATCCACCCCTTCCTTCTCCTCCACCGAGGCGATGATCCCCTCTGCGGACTCACGCACCAGTTGCAGCTCGCGCACGGATCCGACCAGGGGCACCATGACCTCGGGTCGGGGGTCGAGCCCGCGCGCCACGAGTTCGGCAGCCGCTTCGCACAGGGCGCGGATCTGGAGCTCGAAGAGGCCGGGCATGTAGATGCCCAGACGCACTCCGCGCAGCCCCAGCATGGGGTTCTGCTCGTGGAAGCGGCGCACGACGGTGAGCATCCGCTCATCATCCGGGTCCACCTCACCCGTGGCCTTCGCGACGGCCACCTTGACCTCCAGGGAGGTGAGATCGGGGAGGAACTCGTGCAGGGGCGGGTCGATGAGGCGGACAGTCATGGGCTTGGAGTCCATGACCTCCAGCATCTCCAGGAAGTCGGAACGCTGGAGCTTCTCCAACTCATCGAAGGCGCCCTGACGGTCGCTCGATCCCTTCTCGGAGAGGATGGCGTGCTCGACCAGGGCGCGGCGCGACCCCAGGAACATGTGCTCGGTGCGACACAGGCCGATGCCCTCAGCCCCGAAATCGATGGCCCTGCGGGAGTCCTCGGGCGTGTCCGCATTGGCGCGCACATGCAGGCGGCGCACCTCGTCGGCATGGGTGAGGATGCGGTCCACCGAGGTGATGAGGTCGCGGACGCCCTCGTCCTGCCCGGCCGCCTCCAGTCCGGCGTCGAGCCCGTGGAGGAGGAAGGTGGTGACCGGGGAGTCGGAGACCGCGACATCGCCCAGGAACACCTCACCGCTCTGCCCGTCGATGGCAAGGGTGTCCGCGCCGGTCAGCGTGTGCCCGGCCACCTTGACGGTGCCGGCACTCGCATCGATCTCAAGCTCGTCGGCACCCACCACGCAGGTCTTGCCCATTCCGCGGGCGACGACTGCGGCATGGGAGGTCTTGCCCCCGCGCGCAGTGAGGACACCCTCGGCGGCCACCATGCCGGGCAGGTCATCAGGGTTGGTCTCGCGGCGAACCAGCACACACTTGCGGCCCTCACGGGCAGCGGCCTCGGCCTGGTGGTTGTCGAAGACGATCACGCCCACGGCGGCCCCCGGGGAGGCCGCCATGCCGCGGGTGAGCAGTTCCTTGGGCGCCGCGGCGTCGAACTGGGGGAACATCAGCTGGGTGAGCTGGTCCCCCGTGACCCGGGTGAGCGCCTCGTCACGGGTGATGAGGCGCTCGTCGACCAGCTGGGTCGCCACACGGAAGGCGGCAGCGGCGGTGCGCTTGCCGACGCGGGTCTGCAGCATCCACAGCTTCCCGCGTTCGATGGTGAACTCGATGTCGCAGAGGTCGCGGTAGTGGGTCTCCAGTTTGCGCATGATGGCGCGCAGTTCGTCGTAGGAGGTCTTGTCGCGCTCCTCCAGGGCCGACAGCGGCAGAGTGTTGCGGATACCTGCCACCACGTCCTCGCCCTGGGCATTGGGCAGGTAGTCCCCGTAGACGCCGGAGTGTCCGGTGGAGGGGTCGCGCGTGAAGCACACGCCGGTGCCCGAGGTGTCGCCCATGTTGCCGAAGACCATGGTGCAGATGTTGACGGCGGTGCCCAGGGAGTCCGAGATGCGCTCACGGCGACGGTAGATGCGGGCGCGCTCGGTGTTCCAGGAACGGAAGACGGCCTCCACGGCCATGTCCATCTGGGTGCGCGGGTTCTGGGGGAAGTCCTCCCCTGTCTGCTCACGCACGATCGACTTGAAGGTGTCGACCAGTCCGCGCAGGTCCTGGGCCGTCAGGTCGACATCGGCGGTGACGCCACGGTCCACCTTCAGCCTGTCCAGGGCCTCTGAGAAGGCCTCGCCGTCAATGTCCAGGACCGTCTTGCCGAACATCTGGATGAGGCGACGGTAGGAGTCCCAGGCGAAGCGCTCATTGCCGGACACGCGGGCCAGGCCCTTCACGGATTCGTCATTGAGTCCGATGTTGAGGACGGTCTCCATCATGCCCGGCATGGAGAACTTCGCACCCGAGCGCACGGAGACCAGGAGGGGGTCGGTGGGGTCGCCCAGGTGGCGTCCCATCGTGTCCTCGACGGTGCGCAAGGCGGTGGTGACCTCGGGCTGGAGTTCCTCGGGCACGGAGCCGTCGTGGAGGTAGGCGCGGCAGGCTTCGGTGGAGATCGTGAAGCCGGGGGGAACGGGGAGCCCCAGTTTCGTCATCTCGGCAAGGTTGGCTCCCTTGCCACCCAACAGGTCCTTCATGGACTTGTCACCCTCGGAGAAGTCGTACACGTACTTGACCATCAAGGCCCTCATTTCATGAGTCGACCGGCGGCCCGACGGTGGACCGCCTCGTCGGCCACTCTAGCAAGAATGGGACCTAGGTCACCACGGATCGGCAGGTCAGGGGGGCGAGGTGGTGGCTGCGCTGAGGAGTACCGAAGTGCCTGCGGGACGAGGGCGACTCCGCGCGCTTCTCACACGGCGCGTTCCCCACGTCACGTAACCTGCTGCCACGAACATGCGTCCGGAGGAGTCGAACAGATGCAGAGCGGGCGGAGCGTGCAATGAGACGCCACCTCCTGTCGGCCGTGCTCGCGCTCACGCTCGTCGTGGGGCTCTCTGCCTGCGACGCCGAGCCACTGGCCGCACCCTCCCAGAGCCCCTCACCCACCGCTTCGGTCTCCTGGAGTGAACGGCAGGTCGCCGACGAGGTCACCCTCACCGTCCCCGAGGGCTGGACCCGGCTCAGTCGGGAGGACAGCGGAAGTAGCTCCGAGCTCACGATCGCCCAGGCAGCTCCCGGATGGGAGAACATTCCGGGAATCTTCACCGTGCACTCGATTCCCGACACCCTCATGGAGGGCCCTGACTATGACGTGTCGGCCTACCGCGACCGCATCCGAGGCGACTATGAGAAACAGGGTGGGTTCACCGACACCTCCCTGCTGCCCGACAGGACCGTGGGCGACTCTCCTGCATATGGGTTCACCGGCACCTTCCACTCCCGGGGCGGGTCCTACCCCTGCGACATGTGGGCGGTGTGGCGCGAGGACGGGATGTGGCGCATCTACGTGTGCGGGTTCGAGGGCGACACCACCATTCCCCCAGAACTCCTCGATGCGCTGGACACCCTCCAGTGGCATGCTCCGGCCACCACGTCCGCACCGACCTCGGCCCCGCAGGACACAGCCCCCTCACCCACGCCCTCACCATCCCATTGAGTGGCGAGTGGCGGTACCTCCTGCGGAGCCCGAGAGATCTCGGCCCCGCAGGACGCCAGGTCCGTGCCCGTGGCAGGCGGCACCCGCGGCAGGCCCGCGTTCCCCTTTTCTGGGTCCTCCCGGGGGAGGGGATCCGTGGCACACTCACCCTGTCACCGATGTGCCCTGACCCTGGAGGAATCCGATGGATCTGTCCCGCATGGGCGCCGTCCTCACCCCCCACTGGGGAGCAGCCAGCGACATCGGGCCGGTGCGCTCACACAATGAGGACCGCTGGCTCGCCGCTCCCCCCCTCTACGCGGTGGCGGACGGGATGGGAGGCCACGCCGACGGGGAACTCGCCGCGAGGACGGCACTGGACGTCCTCTGTGCCCGGCTGGCCGCCGGACCACAGGAGGGACAGGGACAGGGCTTCCTGGACCTCGACGCCGCCATCGCCGCCGCAGCGCTCGCAGTCTCCGACCTGGCAGGTCGCGACCCCGCAGGCGCCAGCTCGCCGTGGGACGCGCCGACGCCCGGCGCCCCCGGGACCACCCTCACGGGCGCACTGACCACCTCCCTCGACGGCACCCCGCACTGGCTGGTCTTCAACATCGGTGATTCGCGGACCTACCTGTGTGCCGGTGGCGCGTTGCGGCGACTCACCCGTGACCACTCGGCCCGCGAGGAGGCCCGTCACCATCCCTTGGCGGGGGATCTCGCAGCCGATGCGCCCGCCCCGAACATCGTGACACGGGCCCTGGGAGCCGGCACCGCGGGCCTGCCCGAACCCGACTACTTCACGTGCCTGGTGGCCCGTGGGGACCGCCTGCTGATCTGCTCGGACGGCGTCCACGGAGCCGTTGCGGACAGCGATCTCGCCGTCGTGCTCACCACCCGGGAGGATCCCCAGCAGGCAGCCAATGCCGTGGTCGACCTCGCGCTGGCCGGGGGGACCCGTGACAATGCGACGGCGGTCGTCGTCGACGTCGCGGAGCTCTCCCCCGCCTGGCCCGAGGAAACTCCCATCGGGGCGGATGTGCGCGAGGTGCGCCGGGTGCGCCCGGCCCCCACGGTGACGGCCCGACGCGCTCCCGCCAGGGGTGAGGACTGATGTGGCAGGTGGGCAGGGTCAGCCACCGCGGGTCGGGAGCGATGCTCGTCGTGGGTCCGCTCGGGGTCGCACTGGTGACCGAGGGGCGGGTGTCCGCGGCACGTGACGTGGTCGAGGGGCGCGCGGGTGCGGCCACCCTGACGGCCCCGGCAACGGCGGCGGGTGAGGCCCTGCTGCTGCTGGACCTGTCGGGGCCCGCACCGCAGGTGACGCTGTCGGGAGAGGTGGCCGCACAGGCATGGCGCTACGGGGAGGACAGCCCCCGGATCTGGGAGGCGCCTCTGGAGGCCGAGACGGTCGACCCCCTGCAGTGGGTCGCCCTCGACGTGGAGGCGACGGGCCAGGTTCGTGACCAGACCTCCGACCAGAGCTCCGGAATGTGGCTGCCCCTGAGTGAGGGCGTGTGTCGCGCCGGGGTCGTGCGCATCGGGATCCCGGGCGCCTCCCGGGCAGTCTCTCCGATACCCGCAGCCCCCATGACCACGGTGCCCGGTGACCTCCCACCCGCACCGAGCACACCGAGCACACCGAGCACACCGATCACACCGCCCACACCGTCCGGGACGGAG
>JAKECL010000121.1 GCA_030460725.1 Propionibacterium sp. | reverse complement strand
GCCCGCACCCGCCGCGTGCGGGTGTCGGGGTGGCCGGGGGCGTGCGGGTCGCGCGGATCGGGAGTCGGGCATACGCCCATGGTGCCGCGCGGTGGGAGTCGGACGCACGAGGAGGGTCGGCATGTCCCGAGGGTCCATGTCACACGGGTCCGCCCGAGCCACGCGAGGCGCCCTCACCCCGGCGCTGTCCTCACCCCGGGGCAGACATGCGGAAGTCCGCCCTCCCGCACGGGGAGGACGGACTTCACACGGAAAGACGACGGACTTCGAGCCGAAAGAGGACGGACTTCGTCGTCAGGAGGGGCGGATCAGAAGGATGCGCGGGGGAAGGACGAGCGGCCGGCGTACACGGCGGCGTCGCCCAGCTCCTCCTCGATGCGCAGCAGCTGGTTGTACTTCGCGACGCGCTCGGAGCGGGCCGGGGCGCCGGTCTTGATCTGGCCGGAGTTCGTGGCCACAGCCAGGTCGGCGATCGTCGTGTCCTCGGTCTCACCGGAACGGTGGGAGGTCATGGAACGGTACCCGTTGCGGTGGGCCTCCTCCACGGCGTCCAGCGTCTCGGTCAGCGAGCCGATCTGGTTCACCTTGACCAGAAGGGCGTTCGCAACGTTCATCTCGATGCCCTTGCGCAGGCGGGTCGGGTTGGTGACGAACAGGTCGTCGCCCACCAGCTGGACGCGGGAGCCGATCTCGGAGGTCAGCGACTTCCAGGCGTCCCACTCGTCCTCGTCCAGCGGGTCCTCGATGGAGACCAGCGGGTAGTCGGAGATGAGCTTCTCGTAGTAGGAGACCATGTAGTCCGTGGAGCGTCCCTCGCCCTCGAACTGGTAGAGGCCGTCCTTGAAGAACTCCGAGGAGGCGACGTCCAGGGCCAGGGCGATGTCCTGTCCGGGCTTGAAGCCTGCCTTGGTGATGGCCTCGACGATCAGGTCCAGCGCCTCGGCGTTGGAGTCCAGGTTCGGCGCGAAGCCGCCCTCGTCACCGAGTCCGGTGGAGAGCCCGCGCTCCTTGAGCACGCTCTTGAGGACGTGGTAGGTCTCGGTGCCCCAGCGCAGCGCCTCCTGGAAGGTCGGCGCGCCGACGGGAGCGATCATGAACTCCTGGATGTCGACGTTGGAGTCCGCGTGGGATCCACCGTTGAGGATGTTCATCATGGGAACGGGGAGCACGTGGGCGTTGGGGCCGCCCAGGTAGCGGTACAGCGGAAGTCCTGCGGACTCCGCAGCTGCCTTGGCCACGGCCAGGGACACACCCAGGATGGCGTTGGCGCCCAGCTTGCCCTTGTTGTCGGTGCCGTCGAGGTCGATCATGGCCTCGTCGATGTGACGCTGCTCGGTGGCATCCTCGTCGATGAGCTCGGGGGCGATGACCTCGGTCACGGCCTCCACGGCGTCCTGGACGCCCTTGCCCTGGTAGCGCGACTTGTCGCCGTCACGACGCTCGACGGCCTCGAAGGCGCCGGTGGATGCTCCGGAGGGAACGGATGCGCGCGAAACAGTGCCGTCCTCGAGCAGGACCTCGACCTCGACGGTCGGGTTTCCGCGGGAGTCGAGGATCTCGCGAGCCCCGATTGCCTCAATCCTTGCCACGTCATTCTCCTTCATGTGGTTGCGTGACTGCTGTCGCAGTCAACGGTAGTACGGGGTGCCGACATTGGGCACCCCCTGGAACGGGTGGATGTGTGGGGGCGCCCCGTGGAACCCGGGAGCGCCGCGTCCCAGCGACGATGGTCCCTTCCCGGGCCCCATGGGCGGCCCAGCGGGCGAGGGATGGGTCACACTCCAGGTCCTGCGTGAGCCCACCCCCAGCCGACGGGTGAGTTCAGTTCCCACTCTGGGAGGAATCGGTCCCCGCGCTGCTTCCTCCGGAGACGACGTCCCCGAAGGTCGTGGGCACGATCTGGTTGTTCTCGTCCAGGGTCCCGTAGCGCGGGTTGACGTGCAGGTCGGCCTGGACTTGCTTCTGCGCGAGTTCGTCACTGAGCTGCTGGGTGTCGCTCACCTTCGCCTGGAGCTCACTGACGGTGAGCTGCATGCGCAACAGATCCATGAGTGCGTGGTTGATGTGATCAGGCACATCGGTGATGGTCTGCTGTTCCTTGGCTGCCTCGATCTGGGTGTCCACGGTGGCGTCGTCGACGACGATCCCGTGGTCGGTGCCCATCTCCAGGATGTGGTGGGCATTGGCCAGCGCGGCGACGAAGTCGGAGCGACCGGGATCCTGGCCGAACATCTGGTCGTACTGGTCGACCGCCTGGGTGACATCGGCCTCGGAGTAGGTGGTGTCACCCACCTGCAGTGCAACTCCCGGCTGGGCGGAGCATGCCCCCAGACCGGAGACCAGCGCGAGCGAGGACAGGCCCGCAAGGACCCTCCCATGGCGAGTGTGGAACACGTGCGACCTCCCTCGGTGCGGCCCGCTCGGACCGCCTCCCAAGTCTACGACAGGGCGAGGGCGACGCCCGCACGTGGGGCGGCCCCTCACTTCGAGAAGGGAACGAGCACCTTCGTCACCAAGGTCTCCACCCATTCCAGGAGCGCCTCATCACCCAGCGGCACCCCGCCGATACGTGCCGTCTGGGGCACCGGGACCAGCACCTGGCGCACCGCTGCCTTGATGACGGACCCCGGGTGGAGCCGCTTGAGGCGGATGACCTGGGAGTCGGCCAGCTCCACCGGCCCGATGCGCAGGTAGCGGCCCTGGGTCGCGATCTCCGCGATCCCCGCACCGCGCACCACCTCGCGCAGACGCGCCAGCGAGAACAACAGCTCGACCTCACGTGGAATCGGCCCGTAGCGATCGGCCAGTTCCTCGCGCACATCCGCCTCCTGGGCTGCGGTGGAGACGGCGGCGATCTTGGAGTAGACCTCCAGGCGCAGCCGCTCACCCGTCACGTAGTCCTCGGGGATGTGGGCGTCCACCGACAGCTCCAGGCGCACATCCGCCTTCTCCGTGGGCCGCTCCCCGCGGTACTCCGCCACCGCGTCGGCCACCATCCGCACGTACATGTCGAAACCGACGCCCTCGACCTGTCCGGACTGCGCGCCACCCAGCAGGTTGCCGGCGCCGCGGATCTCCAGGTCCTTCTGCGCCACGGCCAGCCCCGCCCCCAGGTCGGTGTTCTGGGCGATGGTGCGCAGGCGTTCGTGCGCGGTCTCGGTCAGCGTGCGGTCCCCGGGGTAGAAGAAGTAGGCGTAGGCGCGCTCGCGCCCGCGCCCGACCCGGCCGCGCAACTGGTGGAGCTGGGAGAGACCGAAGACGTCCGCGCGGTCCACGATCAAGGTGTTCGCATTGGAGATGTCGAGCCCGGTCTCCACGATGGTCGTGCACACCAGCACGTCGAACTCGTGGTTCCAGAAGTCCACGATGACGTTCTCCAGCTCGTGTTCCCCCAGCTTGCCGTGGGCCACGCGCACGCGGGCCTCGGGGACCATCTCCTGGACATGGGCCGCCACGGAGTTGATGGACTCCACCCGGTTGTGGACGTAGAAGACCTGTCCGTCGCGCAGCAGCTCGCGTCGGATGGCCGCAGAGACCTGTGCATCGGTGTAGGCACCGACGAAGGTGAGCACGGGCTGGCGTTCCTCCGGTGGGGTCTGCAGGATCGACATCTCCCGGATCCCCGACACCGCCATCTCCAGCGTGCGCGGGATGGGGGTCGCCGACATGGACAACACGTCCACATCGGTGCGCAGTGCCTTGAGGGTCTCCTTGTGCTCGACGCCGAACCGCTGCTCCTCATCGATGACGACCAGGCCCAGGTCCTTGAAGCGCACAGTGCCGGTGAGCAGGGAGTGGGTTCCGATGACGACGTCGATCTTGCCCGAGGCCAGCCCCTGGCGGACCTCCTCGGCCTCCTTGGGGGTGGAGAAGCGCGAGAGCGTGGCCACATCCACGGGGAACCCGGCGTAGCGCTCCGTGAAGGTCTCCAAGTGCTGATGGACCAGAAGGGTCGTGGGAACCAACACCGCCACCTGCTTGCCGTCCTGGACCGCCTTGAACGCAGCCCGCACCGCGATCTCCGTCTTGCCGTAGCCCACGTCACCGGTGAGGAGGCGGTCCATGGGCACCGGCTTCTCCATGTCGGCCTTGACCTCGTCCATGGTCACCAACTGGTCGGGGGTCTCCACATAGGGGAAGGCATCCTCCAGTTCACGTTGCCAGGGGGTGTCGGGAGCGAAGGCGTGCCCCTTGGTGGCCTGGCGCGCAGCGTAGAGGCGGATGAGCTCCTTGGCGATCTCCTTGACCGCCTTGCGGGCCTTCTGCTTGGTCTTGGCCCAGTCGGCCCCACCCATGCGCGAGAGGGACGGTTGGTCGGAACCGGTGTACTTGGTGACCTGGTCCAGGGCATCGGTGGGGACGAAGAGCCGGTCCCCGGGCTGTCCCTTCTTCGAGGGCGCGTACTCGATGAGCAGGTAGTCCCGGGTCACGGCCGCGTCCCCGCGACCCACCCTGCGTGAGACCAGTTCCAGGAATCGCCCCACCCCGTGCTGGTCGTGGACCACGAAGTCCCCGGGATGCAGGGTCAGGGGATCGACGCCCTTGCGCCTGCGTGAGGGCATGCGCCGCATGTCGCGGGTGGTTGCCCCGGCGCGCCCCGTGAGGTCGGCCTCGGTGAGGACGGCCAGTCGCTGGTGGGCCATGACGAAGCCGACACCTGCGGAGGCGGTGGTCACGTGGACGACGGCGGGGTCAGGCTCGTGAGCCACGTCGTCGACGACGCGCGCGGCCACTCCCGCCTCGGAGAGGATGCTGGCGATGCGTCGCCCGGGTCCGGGCCCCTCGGTGGTGACCACCAGGTGCCACCCGGCCCGCACCAGCGCACCGAGGTCCGCGACGGCAGGGGTGAAGTCCCCGCGGTAGGGCCGCACCTCGCGTGCGCCCACGACCGCCAGGGAGGGGGAGACGACCAGGGCCTGGGGCTCGTGGGCCAGCAGTCCGCCGGGCAGGGTCGTTCCCGAGAGTCCGGCGGGCAGGGTCGTTCCCGAGAGTCCAGCGGGCAGGGCCGCATCGACGGACGAGGGCGGCGCCGTGTCGCTCGGGTCGCTCCGGGCACCCGGCTCCGGATCGGCGGCGAGGGCGTCGGAGTCGGGGTCAGAGTCGGAGTCGGCGGAGTCGGGGACCGCGGACTCCTCCCCGCCGGAGCGAACGTGCCCGGGCGCAAGGGCGTCGCCCTCGTCCCCCGCCTGCGCGAGCGCCTCGCCGAGTTCGGCGGGCGGCAGGGCCGTGAACTGCCACCAACCACGGCCCGATCCCGCTCCCCACACCTCCTCCAGCGTCAGGAAGGAGGCGGTGCCGGCCTCGACGGGGACCTTCCCGCCGCCTGCCGCGGCGGACCACGCCGCACGCAGGAACTCCTCGGTCGTGGCCACCAGGTCCTCGGCACGTGCGCGGACTCGTTCGGGCTCGGACATGACCAGGACGGCATCCCCCGGCAGCAGGTCCACCAGACGGTCCATACCCTGCACCAGGACGGGGGCCAGTGACTCGATGCCGGGGCTGGGGATCCCCTCCGAGGCCAACTCCAGCATCTCTGCGGCTCCGGGAAGGGAGCCGCCGACCTCCCGTGCCCGCGACCGGACAGTGGCATTCAGCAGCAGTTCCCGACATGCGACGGCCCACAGCCCGTCGGCCGCATCCCCCAGCGTGCGTTGGTCGGAGACGGAGAACCAGCGGACCTCGTCGACCTCGTCCCCCCACAGTTCCACGCGGACGGGATGGGCCTCCTGGGGCGGGAACACGTCGAGGATGCCACCACGCACCGACATCTGTCCCCGCGCCTCCACCATGTCGACGCGCTCGTAGCCCAGGGCGGACAGCCTGCCGGTGAGCTCCGGCAGGTCCACCACGTCGCCGGGGCGTACGCGCACCGGCTCCAGGTCACCCAGACCACGGATGACGGGCTGGAGCAGGGCGCGCACCGGGACCACGAGGATGCGGATGGGCCCCGCGTGGGGATCACCCTCCACGGGGTGGGCCAGACGTCGGAGCACCGCCACGCGGCGGGCCATGGTGTCGGCCTGGGGGGAGAGCCGCTCGTGGGGCAGCGTCTCCCAGGCAGGGAACACCTCGACGCCGTCGGTCCAGGACCGCAGGGCGTTCGCCATGGCCTCCGCGTCACGCCCGGAGGCTGTGAGGACGACCAGGGTGGACATGCCGGGCTTGGCGGCAGCCATGGACAGGATCGGGGGGCGCACCCCCAGGGGCGCCACCAGCGTGCCACGAGTGCGCCGGGCCAGGGATGAGCACACCGAGTCGACCGCCCGGTCGCGGGCGATGAGTCCCAGGAGTCCGTCGAGCTTCACGGGGTCGTGCCTTTCAGGAGGGGTGAGGTGGAGCGGGTGGTGCAGGTGGACCGTGATGGTCCGGTTG
>JAKECL010000001.1 GCA_030460725.1 Propionibacterium sp. | reverse complement strand
CCCCGAGACTGCGGGGCGTGACATCGATGCCCGGCTCCCACATCCACGCATATCTTGACGTTCACCGGGCCGACACCCCTCTGCCTCCTCGACCCACATTCTGCCCAGCCGGGGAGTCTCTCTGCGCGACACCCCTCGAGACAGAATGCTCTCTGTCTGCCCTTCACGGTCTGAGTTCGCCCCTCTGACCCAGCACGACAGCCGTCGCACGCATGATGGCTGCGTCTCGTGTCCGGCGGATTCCCTCCAGGTGTATCAACATGCCGACAAGCGGCCCCGTGAACAACCCCACACACACGCGTGTAGGCAGGCCGACCGGGAGGAAGAGGAGAGCAGACGCCACGACTGCTGCCGTGAACCATCCTGCGCTGAACCAGACGTGAGCGTTGCAAGCGACTGCAGCAGTACCCGTCAGAGTGACCACGGCCAGCGGTATCGCCGCCAGAGTCAGCCCCACGAAGGTCCACGGTCCGGCGGTGATCGCCGATCCGTAGAGCAGCCCCATTGCCCAAGGACCCACGAGCCCCGCGAGGGCGGAGGCGGGGACTCCGATCACGCAGAGCAGCATCACCGGCTTGAGCAGCAACCGGAACACATTGCCCTGCTCCCGCAGAAATGCCGTGATGGCCACTCCCTGGAATGCCTGAAGCGGCATGAGGATCGGTGAGCGTGTGAGCGATATCGCCGTGATCGTCCCTCCCAGGACCGCCGCAGACTCGGCTCCTGCCGTCAGCTTGATGATCGCCGGAAATGCCGTGATCAGAATCGCCGTCGACGCCGATGAGACACACGACAGGAGATTGTTGCGCAGCAGACGGATCCACCCGACGTCGCCACGTGCCACCAGTACCCTTCGCCCTCGCGGGAAGAGCACAGCCAAGACGAGACAGAAGAAGGTGGCGACGACGCAGGCCACCTCGAATGCCAGGAGCCCCAGACCCATGAATGCGACCGACGCAACGAGAAGCAGACGGATGACTCCGTCTCCGCTCACCATCAACGAGTACACACTCCACTGCCTCATCCCTGATGCCGAGCCCAGGACGAACTCATAGACGGCGTAGAGTATGACTCCCACGGCGACAGCTGGCACCACGCCCGGCATTGAGGCCGGGACCAGTCGCGGTCCCCACCATGGAGAGGCGACAACGAGTACGCCTGCGGTGGCTGAAGCCAGCAGCAGCGCCGCCCAGACCACGCGTGGCCCGGGACGGACCCTGCGTCCTTCCTCCACCTGACGTGCACAAGTCCCCACTGCTCTGGTCGCCTCGTTCTGCACACCGACCACGACACCATAGACACCAAAGAGCAACGCCCAGAAGACCATGAAGTCGGCGTACTTGGTCGCGTCCCCGTCCTGGGAGAGACCTCGGTAGGCAACCATCGTGATAGCGAGCGTCGACACCGCCGCAACCACCGTCGATGCCAGGATGCCCACGGTCGAGCCCTTGGTCAGTCCCGTTCCTGAAGACCCCGTCTGTGTGTCCATGTCATGCAATCTCTCGTCGAGACACGACGGGGCCGCGCCGAGCGGGCGTGCACGAAAGCAAACGGCTGCGTGGGTCTGAGCCACCGCGACGCATCCTCATGCGGAGCGCAACCTGTCCACCGCCTGGGTCGCAGTCCCGTCAACCTGCAGCCGCCCGTGCTCCAGCAGTATCCCTCTGTTGCACAGGCGCTTGATCATGTCGAGGTCGTGGCTGACGATGACCAGTGAGCACCCGCTCTCCTGCATCTCCTGGATGCGCGCCAGACACTTGCGCTGGAAGGGCTCGTCGCCCACGGCGAGGATTTCGTCAATCAGGAACACCTCGGGGCGGGTGTGTACGGCGACTGAGAAGGCCAGCCGCAGGAACATGCCCGAGGAGTAGAACTTCACCTCCGTGTCGATGAACTGTTCGATCTCGGAGAACCGGACGATCTCATCGAAGGACTCCTCAACCTCCTGTTTGGTCATGCCCAGGATTGCACCATTGAGGAACACGTTCTCGCGGCCGGTGAGGTCGGGGTGGAAGCCCGCACCGACCTCGATGAGACCCGCCATGCGCCCTCTGACCAGGACCTCCCCAGACGTTGGCTGCATGACGCCCGAGATGAGCTTGAGCATGGTCGACTTGCCGGAGCCATTGAAGCCGACCAGGCCGATGGAGTCACCCTGTTCCACCTCGAAGGACACCCCGTCCAAGGCGCGGAACTGCGTGGACAACTCGTTCCGCCGACCGGTCAGGGACCAGACCAGTCGTTCCTTGAGCGTGTGGACGTTGCGGAGCGTGAACTCCTTGACCACGTCCTCCACCTTGATGACTGCCGTGCCCATCACAACTCCTGGGCGAACTTGGGATCGAGACGACGGAAGACCAACTCGCCGATCAGCACCGTCGCAGCTGAAATGACCAGGCCCGCCAGAGCCCAGGTCAACAGGCCTGGCACGACCGAGGACGCCGATTCTGACGGCAGAGTCGCCTCCCAGAAGCCGAAGTGGAAGAGCTCAATGGCTGCGGTCATCGGGTTCAGCTGGTACATGTACCACAGGATCCCGTGGAAGCGACCACCCAGCACGTCGTGGACCATCTGCCACTCGTAGAGAACCGGCGAGACCCACGTGACCACCATGAGAATGAGGTCGACGAAGTTCTCCGCATCCCGGTAGAAGACGTTCAGAGCCCCCCCGATCAGCCCCAGTCCCAGAGCGAAGAGGGAGACGATGACAAAGCCCCCCACAATGGCGAGCAGGTGCAGGAGAGTCGGTCGCCAACCCACGACCACAGCGCCGACCAGGAGAATCGCCAACTGCGGAAGGAAGTGGATGAACGCCACCCACAGGCTTGACACAGGGAAGAGCTCGCGCGGCAGGTAGATCTTCTTCACCAGGGGTGCGTTGGAGACGATCGAACGGGTGGAGTTGCCGAAGATCTCTGAGAAGTAGTTGACCGCAATGATCCCGGAGAACATGTAGATCACGTAGTTGTCGATGTTCTGGTTCATCTTCATGAACACACCGATGGCGAAGTAGAACACCAGGAACTGGGTCGCAGGCTTCGCATAGCTCCAGAGCATCCCGAACAAAGAGCCCCTGTAGCGCTGCCGGAGCTCCTTGTGGACAATCAGTGAGGTCAGGTACGGCTGGCGGATGACCTCGAGTAGTCCCCGGGAGTGTCCCGGGTGACGGAAGGGTTGGTCGGCCAGCGCCACCGTCACGCGCGGTCCCCGGTGTCGAAGACCGGTGCAAGCTCGTTGTCGACCATGGTGAGTGCGGAGGCGATCGCCATGTGCATGTCCAGGTACTTGTAGGTACCCAACCGCCCACCGAAGAACACCCGGTCCTCCTCCCCCATCAAGCCACGATACGTCTCCAGACGGGCCCGGTCCTCCGCCGTGTTGATCGGGTAGTAGGGCTCATCGTCATGCTCGGCGAAACGCGAGAACTCCCGGAAGATCACCGAGCGTTCCTTCTGGTAGTCACGCTCGGGATGAAAATGCCGGAACTCGATGATGCGCGTCCACGGCACATCCAGATCCCCGTAGTTCATCACCGGGCACCCCTGGAAGTCTCCCGTCTCCACGACCTCACGCTCGAAGTCCACCGTCCTCCACGTCAGATCACCCTGCGAATAGTCGAAGTAGCGATCCACCGGACCCGTGTAGACCACCGGGACCTGCCCCACCACGGCCGCCTTGTTCAGCGGCTGGGACTCGTCAAAGAAGTCCGTGTCCAGGAACACGTCAATCCGCTCGTCATCCACCATGCGCGACATCCATGCCGTGTAGCCGCCCGTCGGCAGTCCCTCGTACTTGTCATTGAAGTACCGGTTGTCATAGGTGTAACGCACAGGCAAGCGCGACACGATCGAGGCGGGCAGGTCCTTGGGATCCGTCTGCCACTGCTTCGCCGTGTAGTTCTTGAAGAACGCCTCGAAGAGCGGGCGCCCCACCAGCGAGATCCCCTTGGACTCGAAGTCCTTGACATCCGAGCCCTCCACCTCCTGGGCCTGCTCCGCAATCAACGCACGCGCCTCATCAGGGGACATCGCAGCATTGAAGAACTGGTTGATCGTCCCCATGTTGACCGGCATCGGGTAGACAATCCCCCCCACCGTCGTCCACACGTGATGGACATAACCCGTGAAGGACGTGAAACGGTTGACGTACTCCCACACCCTCTCATTCGAGGTGTGGAACAGGTGCGCTCCATACTTGTGCACCTCGATCCCCGTACTCGGATCGATCTCGGAGTAGGCGTTGCCACCCAGGTGATCACGGCGCTCCACCACTGCCACCCGCAGGTTCCAACGCTTCGCGCACTGCTCAGCCACCGTCAGGCCGAACAGACCCGACCCGACCACCACAAGGTCATAGTTCACGAGAGGACTCCCTTTCAGTCTGCCTCGGTCAGTCTAGGGGACCACAGGAGAATCCCAGTCCGCAAACCGCTCCGTACCCGAACACCGAAGGGCACCAGCGACCGGCACGGCACTGCTTCACGTGGCGTCACCAGCACTTCGGAACCACTTCCTGCCGCCGACCTGGGTGTAGAGCAGTCGTCTCAGCGCGGTGGGCACGAGTCTGTACGCCCCGCGCACGATCAGGTTCCGCAGGTACTGGCTCTTGTCGGTGACTCCGAGCAGGTACATCCGCCGCTGGAGGGAGATCTCTGAGCGAAGCAGCCGCATGCCTCCACGGCGCCTGTAGGCGCCCGCTCCCACCCTGTAGGACACCAGCGGTTCGGGGTCGTTGTAGCCTTCCTGACCGTCGGCGACCATCCGGGCGAAGAGCCAGTAGTCCTCCATGAGGGGAAGGTCCTCGTACCATCCCGCCCTGCACACACCGCTGACCCGATAGACCACGGTCGGATGGTTGAACGGATCCCTGAAGGAGATGCTGCGCCGAATCTCCTCGTCCGTCCGCGGCATCCTGCGCACCATCCCCGTGCGGTGCTCGTCCTCCTCGAATTCCACGATGGCGCTCCCGACGATGTCCCTCCCGGATTCGATGTGGGGAATCTGGACCTCGAAACGATGCGGGTGGGAGATGTCGTCAGCATCCGCCCTGGCCACCACGTCGTGCACACACGCCCTGAGGCCGTCGTTCAATGCAGGCCCCAGGCCCGAGTTGCGGGCGCGTCTCACCACGTTCACTTGAACTCCACCAGTGAGCTCTTGGTGACCGCCCTGCTCGAGCGCATCGAGCAGCACTGCTATCCCCGATGGCACGGGACCGTCTGCGACGATGACAATCTGGTCGGGAGGAAGGGTCTGGTCTGCCCCCACTGAGCGCAATGCCCTGGTGAAGTGGCTGGGCACGTCGCCGTGATAGACCGGAAGGAGCACACTGAACTCAGGCACGTCCCGCGCCCCTCTCGATGGCCTTCACCTGTTCGGCCACGGGTGTGCCCGACAGCACCGCGGAAGTGGACCGGGGCGCATGCAACGCCTGGGCGACACCGCCTGCAAGCTGTCGGAGCATTCCCCTCCTGTCCTGCGCTCGTCTGAGCATCCCCGCCCAACGCACCAGCGTCGCACCGGAGAAGGTGCAGGTGTCCAGCAGTCCGAATGAGTGAGTCCGGGTGAACGTCCAGATCTTGTTCCGTACCTCGTTGACGAAGCGAGGACCCGGATCCGCGGTCGAGTTCCCGAAGACCTTCGTTCTGTGCTCGACCCTGGCAGCCGGGACGTAGAGTCCGACCCGGTGTCGCAGCAGACGTCCCGTGTACTCGAAGTCGTCATTCCACAGGAAGAAGTCCGCAAGAGGCAGCCCGTCCTCGCGAACGGCCCGCGAATCGATGAGGATCGCCACGAAGGATGCAGTACGGATAGGTCGCGCCCCGACGCGGCGCGCGTGCTCCCGCAGGGAACACGACGACCAGGGTCTGCGACGCGGTGCGTTCATCGGGTGCTCGCGACCGTCGGCCCAGTCCGCACGCGCAGCCAGGAGGGCAGGCGTACCTGGATAGGCGCAGCGTGCCTGCATGAGCACCTCCAACGCGGTGGGAGTTGCGACCGTGTCGTCGTCCATGATCCACACGAGGTCGGCCCCCTCCTCCACGGCCGCCGCCAACCCTGCAGCAAAGCCTCCGGCCCCGCCCATGTTCTGGGGCATGGTCACGACCCGGGACACCACGCCATGTGTGCGGATGACCTCCGCGGTCCCGTCGGTCGAGGCGTTGTCGACCACCACGACCCCGTCCAGGGGGCGCGTCTGCGCAGCAAGAGCGTCCAGCGACTCGGTCAACAAGGCCGCTCTGTTCCAGGCGACCACGACCGCCCACACCCGTGCCGTCTTCATCAGCGACTCCTCCGCACCAACTCTGCATCCCACCTCTCCGACCGGGCGCGGGGGAGCGGAGGTTCACCCTTGTTCACTGCGAACACATCGAGAGATACCACACCGAAGCGGTTCCTCCGCTGTCCACCAGCTGCATGTGGTCTGTCAACTCCCGAGCATTTGCGACCGGAGCATAGTACTCGTTCACCGGCATTCCCGGAAGATAGGTCAGTGAGTCCGCGTAATAATAATGGATTCCCTGTTCGTCCAATGCCTGGCACACCTTCGGATCAGTCAGGATGTTGCCGAAGTTCTGGACAATCCAGTCAATCTGTGGATCCGAGGTCGACCACACATGACGGAAGACGACATTGACGTTGCCCACTGGATAGAGAAGAGCGGAACCATTCATGGGACTGCCGATGACCCGGGCATGCGCCGGCAGTTCGTCGCCAACTCTCCGCATCATCGCGAGTTCTGCGTCGCTGACCAGACCATTGGGTCCTGACTGCCCCTCCTGGTGGTAGTCAACGAACATCTGATGGCTACCGCGAGCCCGACCGTAGCCGGAGGTCACGACGAAGCACAAGGTGAAGACCAGTGCCAGAACCACCACGGCAATACCGCGGCGTCCGGCGAGACGGGACTCTGCCTTGCCGAGCAACCATTCAACGGGGGTTCCCACACCGAGTGCACAGACCGGTGCCGCGATCAGGGGGACAATCGCCCCCAGACGGACAGGATCGGAGTACCAGGCCGCCACGAGCGAGTACCCAGGGAGCGCAAGTGTCGAGGCCACCAAGTACAGGTACACGGCTGCGGCCCATGCCAGCACCAGCCATCGGCGTCCCCTGAGGAACAGGCTGACTGCTAGTCCCATGATCAGGGTGACGGCCAGCAACCATTGGGCGCCTGCGGCCCCATAGCGACGTGCCATCTGCGTGTCAACCATCGCACCAATGAGTTCTCCACCCACGGTCCCCTCAACCGCACGCCCACCGTATCCGGCCACTCCGGCCCAGATCGAGGTCGTGCGAATGACCAGGAAGGCTGCGATAGCGATGATGGGAGTGAGGTAGATGGCCACACGCCATCCCACGGGTGCAGACACGGACCGACGCAGCAGACCAACGACAAGTCCGAGGAAGGGCCACAGACCCAGGACGATCGAGGCGAAGACGCCCGTGGGATGAACGATCGCGATGCCGATGACAGCCAGTGCGCTCACCAGGAGGTCGGCAGCTCCGGGCCTGAAGGTGGTCCCCCCACGTACACGCAGGAACATGGCCAACAGCATTGGCACCAACGAGTACGCCAGCAGGGTCGGCCAGAGCGTACCCCAGGACGCCACCCTCTCGGGGAACGCAGTGAATGTCGAGGCGAGGAGTGGAGCGAGGAAGGCGACGCTCCTGGAGTTCGGGGAGATCGTCGTTGCCAGAGTGCCGACTGCGAAAGGCCAGAGAAGCGCGGCCACGACAATCGCGGTGACGTTCGTGGCGACCACCACGTCACCCGTGTATGCAAGCGCGGCGAGGTCGTGCCAGCCGGCAGGATAGAACGACGGAGCCCCATCCGTCATGGAGACCGCGCCGAGGTGCAGTGTCGACCCGTCACCGGTGTCGAGGATCCACCGCACAGCACTGAGATGAAAGACGGAGTCCCATGCCTGCGGGGGGCGCGAAGGGACACCGATGGGAACCATCATTCCCCACGCGGACTGGAGGGAAGCGAGTACGGTTCCAACTGCAAGTGCCACCACAGTGGCACTGCGATGTGCCCCGTGATCGGAGACCTGCCCCCATACCGGCGGTGGCACCGCCCGGCTCACTAGGGGCGAGCGGAACAGCAGGGCGGTCGGCGCGCAGACGACCAGCGTCCACAGGCCCAACGGGACCCATCCCCACCTCAGTGGCGTGTACGCAGCGACCACCGCACCGGTGCCGATGAGAAACGCGGAGAGGAGAGGGCTCGCAATGAGCAGCCTGAGCCCCCTCAGACGTGCGCTCCAGCCCAGGATCATACCGGGAACCAACAGCGCACAGAGCACCAGCCCGACATTGGGGACAACAGCCACCCACTCAGAGAAGTGCGTCATCGGTTGAGTGTCCTGTCCGAAGCGTCACGGCCAGAATGGAACGCCGCCTCCCAAGCCTCCGGTGACGTGACTTCCACGAGGGCGTCTCGGTACTCGTGAGCGAGCCGTTCCCAGTTCCCCACGAGCTTCGCATGGAGCGCAGCACTTCGGGTGGAGTACTTCCGGAAAAGCTGTGGATTGCGGTGATAGAACCATGCACCGGATCCTGCAGCATTGCTGACCAACGCCGAGTCGAGGTTGGAGAGCCGCCACCAGCGTGCGCCTGCGTTCGTCACCACCGCTTGGGGATGGTCCTGGGACAGATCGTCTGTCGCGCGTAGCTGTCGAAGGGCCCCGGTGAACGCTTTGAGGCCGAACTTGACCACATTGTCGGGCTTCGACGGACTCTTTCCTTGGCGCAAGGGCTTGCGACGCTTGACCTGGGGGAAGTCGGCGGAGTCCTTGATCAGTTGTGCATCATCGAAGTCCGCCGCGAGGGCACGTCCCTTCGCAGCTCGTTCCAACAGGGAGGGGTGCAGGTGCCGAGGTCCCTGCAGGACATCCTCCAACCCCATCAGCCGCAGTCGCTCCGGATAGTACTGGAGCGACAGCAGGTGCTTCGTGTCGGTGGCAAGCGAGGTCTTCGGGAAGGTTCCCCCCCGGGGGTAGGGGGAGTGCAGCAGTGCCGCGACCCAGCGGTTGCGCTGGTGGAAGTAGGCCTGCCAGTCCAGGCCGTCGTCCTTCTCCGTCCACGGCACGTGCCAGACTGCGGCACCCGGGAGGGAGACGGTGGGGAACCCGTGCTCCATCGCCCGCAGACCGTACTCCGCGTCATCCCACTTGATGAAGAAGGGAAGCGAGAGGCCGATCTTCTCCACCACAACCTTGGGGATCAGGCACATCCACCATCCGTTGTAGTTGACGTCCACGCGTCGGTTCAAGGAGGGATCGGTTCGGATGGTGCGCTGAGCGAGGTCGATCTCCGAGAGTTCCTCGTCCACCGACTCCCACCAGAACTTGTAGGGGTTGACCTTCTCCCCCATGCTGTGCAGGATCGTCCGCTCATTCAGGTTCAGCATGTGCCCACCGACGATCGTGGGACGCAGGGCTCGGTCCGCAAAGCTGATCGCGCGCAACACCCCTTCCGGCTCGACCTCGGCGTCGTCATCAAGGAGCAGCACGTAGTCGGACTCCGGGTTCCTCAGCATCTCGAACATGCCTCGTGAGAACCCGCCAGAGCCACCCAGGTTGGGCTGCCGGATCACCCTGAGTCTGGATCCCAGGCCTTCCTGGACCTGCTCGTACCCCGCGGTGTCGACGACATTCCTGGTGCCCTGGTCCGCGATGATGATCTCCGCCACCCGCTCCAGCACCTCAGGTTCGGACAGGAAGCGGTTCGCCTGCTTGATGCACTCCCCCGGCATGTTGAAGGTGGTGATACCCACGGTGAGTTTCGTCCTGCGATCCCGGTCGACACGGGGCACGCGCCAGCTGGCGGAGACGAGTTCAACCTCGCCCACCGTGGCATCGATCTCCGCCCAGAGCCAACCGCCGTCCCCGAAACGGTCCAGAGGGACGTCGAAGGCGAACGTCCCATCCCCGGTCTCCGATTCGATGGTGGTGAACGTCCCCCTCGCGCTGGAGCGCATGAGGGCGACCGTGCCCACCCCCTTGGTCTCGATGTCGAGGCGCACGGTGCGAACGTCGGTCCAGTGTTGCCAGTAGGCAGCGGGGAAGGCGTTGAAGTAGCTGGCCAGGGAGAGGCGTTCCCCCGCAGGGACCGTGAGGGAACGGCGGGAGAAGGCCCGCGGAGGTTGGTGGATCTCCCGCGGCGCGGCCTGGAGGGGAACCTCGTTGCGACCAGTCGTCAGCGCCGACAAGGCTGCACTGGAAGGGGCATTGCCCCAGTCGACGTAGAGCGGCCACAGGGACGAGTCGCGTCCGTCCGGGAAGACGACACGCTGGACAGTCTCCCATTCCGAGGACCGCACCTGGTGGTCGATGGCCGAAACCTGCGCGTCACTCATTCCTGCGTCTCCCGTGTCCGTCGTCGTGGAATTTCCAGGGCGGCTTCGCCCGCACTTGTCCCCCGATGCTACAGCCCTTCCCTCTGGGACCCGTGTCCGCTCCGGTCCGAGCCACCGAGGTCGACGACGTGGGGGTAGTGGTTCTTCCTCTTCTCCACTGGGGGCAACTCCATGTAGTTCCCATAGCCTCGGGTGAGAATCTCGTCGTAGTTGCGCGGCAGCTTCACCGTGAGGTCCTCGAACTGGGCGTCCACCGCCGGGAAGAGGTCGTCCAGCGAGACCGCCCAGTCCATCGGGCTCCGGTCGGAGAAGTCAGCCAACAGGCGGGTCCGCGTGTGCTCACACTCACGGGCGGCCTTCTCCCAGTGCCATTGGAGTGTCACTGGACGTATGCGCACCATCTTGAGCGTGCCGTGCGCGAGTGAACACACCGCCAGGATCATCCGGCGCTTCCACCCCTCCACCTCCAGGTAGGGTGCGGGTGTCGCCCTGAGGAACTTCAGGCGACCCCACAGCCACGTCCGACGCAGTTGCGAACGCAGGATCCTCGGGTCGTCGGCAGCGTTGTCCAGGGGGAACATGTCGATGTTGAGCCGTGGCTGGTAGTCGGCGTCCTTGTAGTACTCGGGCACGAAACGGGTGCCCTTGAGCGTCAACTGCGAGTACGTGCTCGGGAAGTCTGCCTCCGTCCGGGCATTCGCGATCTCGAAGCGGTCCCTCAGCACCGCAGGTGCAGCGGACAGAAAACGCTCATAGTCTTCCCGGGGCATGCAGACGTCGATGTCATCGTCCCAGGGAATGAACCCCCGGTGCCTGACGGCTCCGATCGCCGTTCCCCCGTACACGACATAGCGGACCCCGAGTCCCTCACACACCCTGCAGAACTCCTCGAGGATCTCCGTGACTGCCAGCTGCACGCTGCGCAGCTCCCGGGGATCCTCGTACTCCTTGTAGGCCACTGCCTGACACTCCTGTCTTCTCGCCTGAGTGGACGTCTTCGTCTGCACCGGACCGCTCTTCGGTGTCGGAGGGCACCGGCAGAGCTCAGCGCGCCGCGGAGCGCTCCTCCGCCGACACCGGCGTCGCGGTGGCCGAGCTCGACCGGAAGGCCAGTTCGCGCCAGTCCGCCGAGGCGGACAACACCGTGCCACAGATGATGATGACGCAGCACACGACCTGGAGCACCCCCGGGACCGTTCCGAGGAGGAGGAGGCCGAAGAGCACTGCCCACGCGGAGTAGGAGATGTTCACTGCCATACCCCTCGCGGCCCCGATCAGGTCGATCGCCTTGTAGTAGAAGAGGTAGGAGAGCGTGCCTGCGAGGGCTGCCAGGACGACCACTCCCGTCGCACCGGTGAACGTGACGTCCATCGTGAAGCCCAGCGCTCCGACGACGGGCACGATGAGGATGCCGTAGACGAGCGCTGAGGTCGTCTCGCGAATCTGGAGTGCCGTCTCGTTGTCCACCGCGGCATCGCGCATGCCCCATGCCAGGAGGACCGCTTCGGAGCCCCAGCCGAACATGCAGACCACGGCTGCGATGATGCCGAGGAGCGCATTTCCGCTGGTCGGCGTCCCCACAGAGGACCAGCCCATCACCATGATGGCGGCGAGGGCAACCAGAAGCGCCACGACCTGGCGAGGACGCATCCGTTCCTTGAGGAACACGACGGCCAACACCGTTCCCACAGCCGGGTAGAACGAGGACAGGATCGCGGTGTATCCGGGGCCGATGTTGTCGATGGCGACGAGGTACGCCGTCATTCCGATGGGGCCGCCCAGGAGGGCACCGACCATCACCACCTTTCCGCTGCGCGTACCCAGGGCCTTGATCGTGTCCTTGAGGCGGCCTCGCACGCCCATGTAGACCAGCAGAATGAGCATGCACGCAGCGTCATGCAGGAACGCTCCGACCAGTGCGGCCTCGGGCGCGTCCTTGAACAGCCCCATGGCGAGCGCAACGCCGAGCACCACGGTGTCCAGGCCCCACAGGAGGCCGCTCAGGACTCCGAACCTCATGATCCTCACACTCCTTCGAGCACGCGCACAGCGAAGATGCCGGCAGGACGCGTCGCAGACTGCTCGTACCAGCCCAGGACTCGGTCGACGTTGTCCTCTGCGAACGCTCTGTACACCTCAAGCCAGTCTCCGACGTCGTCACCCTGTGCCTCCTTCGCCAGGGCCCAGACGTACCAACACCAACCCGCGAGAGCCACATAGGCCCAGAAGTGCCGTCTCTCCTCGAATGTCGGAGCTCTCCCGTGGTAATGACGCAACGCCTGCTCCGCGGTCTCATCGCGGAGCTGTGCGCACACCGTGAAGGTCGCAAGATCATTCGTCACATCGGACATCCCGGCGTACTCCCAGTCGATGAGCGTGAGCTCCTGGTCCTCGTCGACCAGGATGTTCAGGGGGAAGAAGTCGTTGTGGTTGAGGCACACCGGGAACGCATCGGCCACCGTGTGGGCCTTGATGCGATCGATCTTGGCACGCAGGGTCCGGAACCCCGGCACCTCTTCCGAGTTGTGCTGCGTCAGGAGTTCCTCGTACCTCAGGGACTCCTCGAAGAAGTCGAAGCTGCGTTCCAGGACTGCGCCGCTGTCATGCAACTTCCTGCACAGCTCCATCGCCCGACGCAGCTCGATCGGGTTCTCGGGATCAAGACTGCGCGCTCGTGGAATGTAGCGCGAGAGCTTCCACCCCTCCGCCGGGTCCTCATGGATGAACGTGTCGTCCAGGCCCAGCCTTCTGGCCAGGACGAGGGCTGCGGTCTCACTGGCGCGGTCGATCATGCTCTCCGTACCGACACCCGGGTGGCGGTAGACATACTCCTCCCCGGCTGCGCAGAAGTGGAAGGACAGGTTGGTCAGACCTTCTGACAGGGGCCAGCAGTCATGGATGTCCGTGCGCCGACACCCCAGGACGGACTCGATGTGGTCCAGGATCGGCGAGTCGACGTGATTGATGAACTCAGGGTCAAAGAGCTCGAGGTCATCCAGCGAATCGAACTCATGGATGAACCCTGGCTCATACTTCTTTGCGCGCATGTGCAGTTCTGGGAGATGCTCCGCATAGATCTGCTCCCACAACTTCCCGGCGGTCGAGGGCTCCTCGTACTCCTGCTCCAGGATACGGACGAAGGTCTCGGAGAACGTCCTGTCGAAGAACACGTGCCCGAGCATCACCCAGGCATCGCCGCCTCCTACTGTGACCCCCTCGATACTGTCGTCCGGGGAGAGGTCCAGACACCATTCCTCGGTGCGTCCCGCCACGTACTCGGAGGCGTAGTAGGCACCCGCCACGAACCTCCGGAACGGATTCCCTGCGAAGTAGTTGTCGGAGGAGCACACGTAGGTGTTCCCGAGCGTCTCCCGCACGCACCACAGGGAGGAGTTGTTGTTGCGTGTCCTGTAGTCCGGGTTCTCGACGATCCGGACATCGAACCGCTCCGCGAGATACCTGAACCGGTCGGCCATGTATCCGACGACGACGGTGATGTCATCGACGCCGGCAGACCGGAGCTGCCTGATCTGTCGCTCCACCAGGATCTCCCCACAGACCTCGAGCAGTCCCTTCGGGGTCTCGTAGGACAGAGGGACGAAGCGCGTGGACATACCGGCAGCGAGGATCACGGCATTGTCGACCCGGTACGGCTCCAGTGCATCGAGCCCCCGGCGGGTGACAACGCCGTGCTCGACCAGGCCTTCATCCTCCAACGCGGCGAGGACCGAGGGGGCGACATCACAACTGTGTGCGGAGCCTCCGCCCGGCTCCTCCGCAGGGAAGGCACCGCTCATGGGTGGGATCATCCCCGAGAGGACATCCAACTGCACAGGAGTGAGGACCATGACGACCTGACTTTCCGTCCGGAGGAGCAAGGCGCCGACAAGCAGCACTGTCCAGCCCCCAACGGGTGACGACACTGGCACGGGTGTGCCGAGGTTGACGATGTCGACAGTTGGGCCGCACCGCGGCTCATAGGCTAGCAGGTTTCCCACAGGTCAACGACAGGCAACTGAACGCACTGTGGTGTATGGACTCCGCTACTGAGGACGGCAGCCCTGACTCCGTCATGTCCAGTGTGGCCGGGGGGGCGGAGGTCTTCACGCGGGTGCCCGGTCCGCCCGCCAGCGTCGGGCAGTCAGCGTCCGCGGAGTCCTGGCTCGCGTCCCGCCTCACGCGGGCGCGCCGACCACCATCCGGGGCGTCCCCGCCCACAGCGCCGGGTCGGTCACACGCCGCCCGTCGAAGAGCAACCTCACACCCGGCAGATCCCCGGGCACGAGCTCCCGGTACTCCGCGTGGTCAGCCTGGATGATCGCCGCATCCACGGGCTCGCCCAGGTGGTAGGGCTCCCAACCGAATGCGCCCAGCTCGGCGTCAGAGAACATCGGATCGTGCACCAGCACCTCTGCACCCCTGGCATGCAAGGCGTCCACCGTGGCGAACACCCCGGAGAACGCCGTCTCCTTGACGCCCCCCCGGTAGGCCGCACCCAGCACGACGACCCGTGATCCGGACAGGTCCCCCAGGACCTCGACCATCCGCGACACCACGTACGCCGGCATATCCGCGTTGAACGCACGAGCCGTCCTCACGATCGTGGCATCCGGATCGGTGGACAGGTACAGCCTGGGGTAGACAGGAATGCAGTGTCCGCCCACCGCAATGCCCGGCTGGTGGATGTGGCTGTAGGGCTGGGAATTGCACGCCCGGATCACGCGCTCCACGTCGATGCCGGCCTTGTCCGCATACACGGCGAACTGGTTCGCCAACCCGATGTTGACATCTCGGTAGGTGGTCTCGGCCAACTTGGCCATCTCGGCGGCCTCGGCGGAGCCCATGTCCCACACGCCGTTGGGACGGTCCAGGTCCGGACGTTCGTCGAAGTCCAGCACCTCCTCGTAGAACGCGATGCCCGCCCTCGTCCCTGCGCCATCCAGTCCTCCGACGAGCTTCGGGTAGCGCCGCAGGTCCTGGAAGACGCGCCCCGTCAGGACTCGCTCGGGGGAGAACACGAGGTGGAAGTCCGTGCCTTCGCGCAGGCCCGAGATCTGCTCAATCATCGGTTTCCAGCGCCCGCGCGTGGTGCCCACGGGCAGGGTCGTCTCGTAGGAGACCAGGGTCTCGGCCGTGAGGTGCTCGGCCAACGACCGGGTCGCCGCGTCCATCCACCCGAAGTCCGGACGGGACTCGGTGTCGACGAACAGGGGGACCACCAGCACGACCGCGTCGGCCCCAGGAATCGCCTCCGCGTAGTCGGTGGTCGCCCGCAGCCTCCCGGTGGGCACCAGTTCCTCCAGGTACTCCTGGAGGTGGGCCTCCCCGGGGAAGGGCTCTCTCGCCTCATTGACCAGGTCGACCGTGGTGGCGTTGACGTCGACACCGATCACCTCATGTCCGCTGCGTGCGTACTGGACGGCCAGTGGCAGCCCGATCTTCCCCAGTGCCACGACGGCGATGCGCATACCCTGTCTCTCCCCGCTTCTCCCCCACCGGGTCCCCGGTGCGCGGCTCCCAGTATCCCCCACCGCCGTCCCTCAGCCGCCCGCCAGGTCGTGGACGACCTGGCGGGCCCGCGCCTCCCAGGTGTGCTGCGGTGCGGCTGCGGCCACCCGGGCCGCCGCTGCAGCAACCTCCTCGGGATGGTCGCGCAGATGGCCCATGAGAGCCGCGAGGGCGTCGACCTCGTACGGGACGCTCCACCCGAGTCCATGTTCCTGGACCATGTCGCCAGCCAGCGTGCCGCGGGTGGCGATGACGGGGATGCCGTGGCCGATGTACTCGAAGAGCTTGAAGGGGACGGCGAACTCCCGATAGGGCTGAGGCTCGACGGCGAGCACCGCCACGTCGGCCTCCGAGTAGAGCGGTTCCAGCCCGGCCCCGGACAGGTGCACCACCCTGGTGTGTCCACCCAGCTTCGACTGGTACTCCCCGCGCAGGGCCTCCCAGCCGTCCTGGCGGGTGCACAGCACCATGGTCGTTGCGCCGCTGCGTGCCACTGCCTCCACGCAGCGGTGCACACGGTAGTGCTCGTTGAGGCCGCCCACATAGAGGAGCCTGAGGGCTCCCGGATCCTGGCGGTGTTCCCTGGGGACGATGTCGCAGCCGGGAGGTAGCGCCTGGGTCAGCGACGTGGGGATGCCCGGGACATGGGCTGCCATCTGGCAGGAGGGCAGGTAGAGGCGGGTGAGGCTGTGGCGGTAGGCCCACAGGTCCAGCCGGTAGAGCGGGACGGTCCCTGACGACACGAGGGCGCCCACGCGTTCCCGGTACTCGGGGAAGCGCCAGTAGACGTCCCGGTAGAAGAGCCCCACGGGTACGCCGTGACTGCCCAGCCAGTGCAGGAACCCCAGGTCCAGGAACGGGTGGGTGGGCAGGTGGCGCGGGCCGGTCAGGAGGGTCGGCAGGGTCGCGGACTCCGAGTAGGCGAGTCCGATTCTGCCCCCGCGACGCAGGTGGTCACGCACGGCACGCATGCTGCGGCGCCGATCCGCCGCATCCCCCGACACCTCCCAGACCCGGCACCCGATGTCGATGAAGGCATCCCTCATGCGCACGGGACGGATGCCAGAGGCCGAGGTCGCGCTCGGGTCCAGTGGGTAGGGCACGTGGTAGACGACGTCGGGACCGGTGCTCCCACCTCTCCTGCCCGGTCCTGGACCGGTCATCGCAATGCCTCCACCCAGATCTGTTCACACCGCGTCACGAAGGCCTCGGGTCCGAATCGACTCAGGCAGCGTTGCCGGCGGGCCTCCCGGGCCGCCGCCGGGTCCCCGTCCTTCCCCAGGACCTCGACGAGGGCGGCCGCTAGCGCTTCAGCCGGACGCCCGGAGCCAGCAGCGATGATCCTCCCGTCGCCCTCCCCCACCACGTCCCGGGCGCCCCAGGTGGGTGTGGACACCACGGGAGTTCCCTGGAGCAGTGCCTCGGCCATGACCACGCCGAAGGTCTCGGAGTCGGAGGGCATCAGCAGCGCATCCAACCCGGCCAGGAACACCGGAACCTGTTCTCGCGCCAGGGCGCCGACCAGGTCGACGGACCCGTGCGCGGAGCTGTCCGCGACCAGTGTGCGCACGTGCTGACCGGTCGCCCCCCCGAGGGGTCCGCCCACCGCGAGCCGGGCACCGGGGAAGCGGTCCGTCATGGCGGCGAACGCCCCCACCACCAGGTCCGGACGCTTGACGGGCGCCAGGGAGGAGAGGTGCCCGATGCGTGGCTCACCCACCGGATGCAGTCCCCTGGGAATGGCCGGGGTGTCGGGTACCAGATTGTGCACCACCTCCCAGCGACCTCCGGTCCGCCCGAAGCGTCGTGCCAGGTGTTCGGCGTGGCCTGTGGAGACACCACAGCGGACCGCCGCGTGGGAGACGACGTGCGCCTCGCGGCGCGCCCCCCACGGGGTGAGCACATGGAGGTGGTCGAGGCTGCGGTGCTCGGTGAGGACCCAGGGGATCCCCCACCGACGCGACAGCGCATCGGCCAGGTAGCCGCCGGGGTAGAGGGAGTGGGCGTGCAGCACGTCAGGGCGACCCCGGTGGCGGATGTAGTCGGCCGCGGCCCACTGGACCCTGCCCCACCGGCCGCAGGCCAGGACCGCCTCCAGGGTGCGGGCGCGGGGAATTCCCTGGACCAGATCAAGGCGACCGACCTGCACCCCGCCCTCCACACTCCAACGCACGCCGCGGTGCAGGGGCTGGCGGTGCAGGTCACTCACGGAGATGACACGTGCCGCCAGTACCCCCACCCGGTGCCCGGAGTCCGCAAGCACCTGCGCCTGCTCGCGGAAGAAGGAGCCACTGAGGTCCTGGTCGTTGCGGGGGTACCAGGAGGGGAGCATGAGCACGTGCACGGGTTCATCCTCCCATCCGGGTGTCGGGAGTCGGGATGTGGCGCAGGTGGGTGTCAGGAGTGCCGGTGTCCGGCGTTGATGCCCCCGGTGTTCGATCGACACGCGTCCTGGTGTCGTGGGTCCTCTCCCCCGGCGTGAGTCGACCGCGCATCCGGGTCAGGGCCCGGCCCGCACGGCGGGATCGGGCGGTGGCGTACAGCTCGGAGTAGGCGCGGGCCAGGGCGTGTGCGCTGAAGCGCTGGACGGAGCGGGCGATCTCGTCTGCATCCATCCCTGCCGTGTCCTGCCACACCCGCTCCACTGCGTCCGCCCAGTCCTGCGGATCCTCGGAGTCGACCAGGCGCCCCGTGGGCGGGGCGACGAAGGAGCGCGGGCCCGCGCTGTCCCCGACCACCACCGGGCGCCCGGCGGCAAGTGCCTCCGCCGCGCCCAGGAAGAAGGTCTCCGCACGGCTGGGCACCAGGAACACATCGGCGCGAGCCAGGGCCTGTGGGACACGGTCGGGTGCCAACACGCCCCCGAGGCCCAGGGGGACGCCGAGGCGGTGGGCCTCCCGGCGCACCTGCTCCTCCAGGGGCCCTTCGCCGACCCAGGTCAGGTGCACGGGTGTGCCCCGGGCGGCCAGCGCTGCCGCCGTGCGTACGGCCAGCAAGGGCCGCTTGCGTTCTATCAGTCCCCCTACCCCGATCAGACGGAGCTCCTCCCCCGGCCGGCGGAAGCGCCGCGGGCCGGGGGGCGGGGCCTCCACGATGTTGGGGACCACCTCCACCCGCCGGCCTGCGAGTTCCCCCAGGCGCTCTGCGAGGTCAGGGGACACGGCGGCCACGACGTCCGGGAGGCGCTCGACCCGGGCGATCCCGCGCACGGCCAGTCCACGTACGCCGTCCACCTGCTCTGCGAGGACCGACCAGTGCTCGGTGTGCACCCAGGGCACCCGCACCCGCAGGAGTCCCAGCGGGAGCAGGGAGGACACGGCCATGGAGTGGACCAGGTCAGCCCCCTGCAGGGCTGAGTGCAGTGGTGGGAGGGCGCGGAGCACGGAGTCCGGGCGTGAGGGCGTCAGGGGGATGCGAAGCACGGGGATCTCCCCGATGCGCGCCCGAGCGGAATCCTCCTGGGCGGTGGGGGGCACCAGGTGGACGCCCCGGACATCGGCAATGGTGGACAGGGCGCGGATGTCGCGTTGGACGAAGATGCCGGACACCGGCGCGGCCGGGGTCGGCAGCCAGGTGGTGACCACCACGACGCGGGGACGTGCACTCACGCCTCGCCCCTCCCCCATGCCCTCTCGAGGAGCCTGGTGACGGCTCTGTCCCAGCCGACGACCTGCGTGCCTGCGGAGAGGTCCTCCGCATGTTCGTCCGCGTGACGCTTCATCTGCTGGATGCGCGCCGGTGTCAGATGTTCCAGGACCTGCGCAAGGTCCCGGGCCCCGTAGCCGGGAGCCACCTCCCCGAAGTCGTTGTCACGTACCACTGCCGCCATCTCGGGGCTGGGTCCCACGATCGCACCGATGCGGGCCTGGGCGAAGTCGAACATCTTGTTGGGCAGGGCGTTGGCGAAGTTGAAGTTGCGGGGAGGCAGCAGGTGCACCCCCAGATCGAAGTCGTTGAGGGTGGGCACCAGGTCGTGGTACGCGACCGGGTCGTGGACCGTCAAGCGCGGCTCATCCTGCGCTCGCGCTCGCAGCTGTGCCAGGTGCGCCGGGTCGGTGGGGGTCAGGAAGAGGTCCAGGGTGTAGCCGGGCACCGCCAGCACGCCCTCGACCAGGGCCATGAGGTTGCGTTCACGGTGGCTGGTCCCCGAGTGGACCACGCGCACGGGGTCGTGCACCGGGGTGGGGTGGAGATCGGCCAGCGGCGTCGCGTTGGTGACCACCCCGACCTCCACGCCGAACTGCCGCGTGTACTCCCGGGCGATGGCATGCCCGACGGTGGTCACCGAGGCTGCGCGGGGCAGGTGGCTGCGGCACAGCCACGTGTACCAGGGGCCGATGCGCCGCCTCCAGGGTTCGTGCTCCTCCTGGAGACGGGGAAAGTACTCGTGCAGGTCGGAGTGCACCCCGCCTCGCGCGTCCAGGGAGAGCGCGAGGGGCAGGGTGTCGATGTCGTCAGCCAGAACCGCGTCGAAGGTCAGCCCGCGCAGTGCCCGGCGCGCTGCGCGCACATCGGGGAGCAGCCAGTAGCCCGCGCGGTGGGCGCGCAGCTGCAACAGCGCATCCCAGCTGCGGCCAGGCAGGGTGCGGTGCGTGATCTCCACGTGGTGGTCGGCCCCCTCCGGTGCCGGACCGAAGCCGCAGGTCGTGAGCTCCGTGCGCCCGGCGAAGAGCGCGACCTGTTTGAGGACACGGGCGTCCTGGGCAATGGGTGAGAACGACAGGATGAGCAGTCGTGGGCGCTGCGCCATGGGGCACATCCTAGCGATGCGGGTGCCGCGCCCAGGCTCGGGGCCGAGCGCGGGCGACGCTGTCAGACCAGGCCAGCCAGGTGGGCCTGGACGGCGAACTCCGGCTCACGGGCCACGAGTTCCTCGAATGACCCGCGCGCGGTCATCCGTCCCCCCCGCATGAAGCACACCGTGTCAGCGGTGCGGATGGTGGACAGGCGGTGAGCCACGGACACGACGGTGACGCGTCCGTGGAGTGCGTGGATGGCATGGGTGACCGCGTCCTCCGTGGCCGTGTCCAGGGCGCTCGTCGCCTCGTCGAGGACCAGGACCAGGGGGTCGGAGTAGAGGGCGCGCGCGATGCCCAGACGCTGACGTTCCCCACCCGACAGTGCGATGCCACGCTCACCGATGCGGGCGTGGATCCCCCCGGGTCGCCCCCGTACCAGCTCAGCGAGCTGCGCCTGTTCCACGGCTTGCCACACTCGGTCCTCGTCCAGGTCGTCCCCCCAGGTCAGGGCGATGTTCTGGGCAATGGTCGCATCGAAGAGGGAGACCTCCTGGGGCACGTAGCCGACCCGCGAGCGCCACGCCGCCAGTACCTCGACCAGTGGGCGGTCGTCGATGGAGATCTGCCCGGACTGGGGCGCCAGCAGACCCAGGACCAGATCCACCAGGGTCGACTTTCCCGAACCGGAGGCGCCCACGATCCCCAGGGAGGTGCCCATGGCGACGTCCAGGTCGACCCCCTGGACGGCGGGCGCAGGCGCCCCGGGATAGGTGAAGGTGACGTCCTGCAGACGCAGGATGCGGGGCTCATCGGGCAGGGCGGAACGCCCGACCACCTCCGCCCGCTGCCTGTAGCCCCGCGCGGAGGAGATGTCACGCAGCACGGCCTCCAGGTGGGGCAGGGAGTTGGCGGTCGTGGTCATCACCCCCTGGAAGGAGACGATGGAGGGCACCATGCGGAACCCGGCGACAGCGAAGAGGGCAATTGATGCGGAGGCGGCTTCAGCCCCGTCCTGCAGGTAGGCGACGCCACCCACCAGCACGAATCCCCCGATCAGCGCCGCTTCAACCACGCGCTGCGGTACGGCCCCCAGGAACTGGATGTTGGCGCGCGCCCGTGTGGAGTGCTCGCGCGTCGCGTGGACCACCCGCGCGACGTCATCGAAGCGGTCACGCAGTGTGATCTCCTTGAGTGCTGCGACCATCTCCGTCATCAGGGCGGTGATGCGCAGGGAGTAGCGCAGGTTCACCCGCCCTGCCACGACGGCCTGCCGGGAGATCCCGAAGTACATGAAGGCTGCCACCAGCCCCAGGTAGACCAGCGTGATGAGTGCGGTGACGGGTTGGGCGAGGACCAGGACCAGCAGGACCGCCATGAAGGTGACCACCAGCTGGGGCAGGGTGATGGCCGGCAGGAGGACACCTGAGACCGTGTTCGCAATGCCCACATCCGCCAGACGCACGATCTCGGCCGTGGAGCGCGAGAGGCGGTCGGTCCAGGGGGCGCGGATGTAGGCGTCGAAGAGGGCGTCGCCGACGGAGAGCTCGTAGGCCGCGAAGCGTCGGGTCGCCAGCCATTGGATGACCAGGGCGAGCACGGCCTTGAGAACCATGAGCACGCACACCGCCCCCAGCACCCACGGGTAGGTGGAGGGGGCGACACTTCCGACCACCGGCAGACGTGTCGGCTCCGCTCGCATCATCGGGGTGAGGACCGCGGCCAGCAGCCCCAGCGCAGCGATGTCGAGGAGGGCCAGGGCGGAGGTGAGGACCATGTAGAGGCGCAGGAATCCTGATGCCCCCTCCGGGAGCAGGGGGATCAGCCGCCGGAGTGCGTCAACGAGCCTGCGCACGACTCCCCCTCTCCTGTGTGGCGGGTCCACTCCCGCACCGCACCAATCTAGCGTCACCCACGCCAGCGGCGCGGTCGCAGCAACCGGGAGGCGAGGTGGCGGGGACGGGCCTCGGGGTCCGCCAACCCCAGTGGCGAGGGCGGGAAGACCCTCGCCAGTCGGTGCCCGGAGCCCAGGGCGTGCGCCGCGGCGGAGACGGCACCCACGTCAGCTGTGCGCAGCAGCACCGCCCAGGCGCGGGTCTCGGTGAGTGAGAGTGGCCGCGCGACCCCGGGGTCCAGCGACCTCCAGGCCACGGCGACCTCGTGGGCACGCTGGGCCCCGCCCTCGTCGATGCCGGTCGCTCGGGAGCGGAGCGCACGCAGCAGCGACTCTCGCACCACCCGCACCGCCAGGGCATGGCGGTGCTCGGGAGTGAGACCGTGCACCCATCCCTCGGCGGCCAGCCTGCGCGCAGGCTCCAGGAGTTCGGTGAGGGGGAAGGGGATGGCTGTGACGCGGGGACCCGACTGGTCCTCCACATAGCAGGGCGATCCTGGCTCCAGCAGGTCGATCCGTCGCGCCGTCATCCACACGTGGCTGGACCAGGCCAGGTCCTCACCCGTGCGCAGCCCCTCGGTCATCCGGATGCCGTGGTCGCGCAGCAACCGGGTGCGCACCAGGGTCAGGGGTCCGGTGCGGTGGCAGAGGCGGTCCTTCACGGGGTCCAGGTCGAGCAGACGTCCGGGGCGCACCGGTGGGATGTCGATGCGCCCGGACCCTGCCCGCAGGACGGGCAGGATGAGTGCGTCGACGGGGCGGGTGCGCAGGTGGGCGACCCAGGCGCGGGTGGCGCCCGGCTCCTCGTGGTCGTCGGACCCCATGCATGTCACCCAGGGTGCGCGGGCGACGTCCAGCCCCAGGTTCAGGGGCCCCGCCGGGGACGCAATGCCGTCACACAGTTCCAGGACCCGTACCGCCTCCCCGAAGCGTGTCAGCCTGTCGCCCAGAGCGCTGGCCGGCATGTTGTGGCACACGACGATCGGGCGCACCCCGCGGGCGGTGTCCAGCACGGAGGCAACGGCACGCTCGACGGGACGCTCCGGGCGGTGGACGGCAATGACGACCTCGACCACGGGGGCCGAGATCTCGGAGTGGGAGGGCCGCAGTACCGTCACGACTGTCCGACCCCGATGATCTCGTCGACCAGGGGCAGCGTGGTGGAGGCGTCCAGGTGGTCCAGGACCCACCTGCTGGCGGTCCGCGCAGCAGGACTGCCAGCAGGGCCGAGCCCACCCGCCTCCGCGGACAGCGCGGCCTGGAGGATGCGTCGGGCCCCCTGCTCGGGGGTCACGACCACCCAGTCCCGGGGGTAGATGTCCAGGGGTCCCCCGACGGCCGCGACACCCGGCCAGTTGCGCACCACGGGCAGGCATCCGGAGGCTGTGCCCTCCTGAAGGGCCAGATGTGCGCTCTCCACCAGTGAGGAGGAGAGGATCACCGAAGCGTCGCGCAGGACCTCGGGAATGTCCTCGCGCCGGCCCAGGGTCACCACGGAGGACCCGTGGGCGGACACCCGCATGTTCAGCGACTGAGCCCAGGTTCCCTCTGCGGTGCCGTCCCCACCCGTGGGGGCCCTGCCCACCAGCAACAGCCGCCAGGAGGGATCGTGGGCCCTCAGGACGTCGAGCACGTCCAGAGCCCAGTCCGGGTCCTTCACCGGACGGTCCCACCCGATGAGGGCCAGGGTGCGAGCGGCTGCGGAACGCTTGGGGAGGGCGAAGCGGTGCAGGTCGACGACATTGGGGGCCACCTGGATCCGGGTGCGGCGGGCGATGTCAGGGACGGTGGACTCCAGCACCCGCCCGACGGCTGCCGAGACCAGCACCAGGTCGTCGACCCCCTCCCAATGCGTCACCTGGGGATACATGGTGAAGGCCTCATAGCGGTGCAGGCGGACGATGAGGCGCGGACGGGATCGGCTCGCCTGAGGTTCAGCGCTCGCCAGGTCAGTCGTCTCCCGATCGACGCACGCCGTGTCGACGGCGGAGAGCCGAGCCGCGAGTGCACCTCCCCACTCGACCCACACGACATCGGCCCAGCGCAGATCCTCGCTGAGGTGTGTGGGAGGGACGGGCGAGACACCTGCCAGGCGGTCCCCCACCGTTGCCCGCAGGGACCACCAGCTGGCGTCCGTGCCTTCCTCGCGCAGGTCACGCACCCGCAACTCCACGTCACGGTGCGCCCCCCAGTGCTGCAGCAGCGCCGTCATGAACGTGAGACTGGTGTCGGTGAGCACCAGCAGACGCACAGGTGTGTCCACCGCAGGTGGGCGGACCCGGGAACACACAGTCGGGTGTGGGTGCGGCCGGACTGCCACGTCGCTCCGGGTGGCGTCCTCGGGGTGACAGCCCCGATCTGCGGGGCCGGCGTCGGCCTCCTCCAGCCGTGGTGCGGAGTTCCCCCGCAGGAGGGCCATGACCCTGTGCCCCTCCAGGAGCGCGGCGAATCCCCTCGGATCTGCCACCAGGGGCGAAGTCCACGCGCCCTGGTGGAGACGGGGGTGGAAGGCAAGGACCAGGGCCTCCACCACGGCGTCGACCGGGCCCGGAGATGCCCCGTCCCACACCGCGAGTTCCCTGTCCAGTTCGGTGAGGAGTCCCTCCAGACCTGCGGCCCACCGGGCCCTCGGAGTCGACCAGTTGGACCCGTCGCTCCCGGAGAGCTCCAGGTCGAGGGTCTCTCGCAGCGCGGCAGCCCGGGCGGCCGTGAGGCCGCGGGCGGACCTGGCGAGAAGGCCTGCCAGGCGGCGCGCCGTGCGCACGCGCCCACGATTGGCCAGGACGTGCACGAGGCCCAGCGCCCTCCCACCGGGGTGGGCCGGTGCGGGAGACCTGCACACACCACCGGGTGACGTCACCGTTCCCCCTCATCACACACGCTCCGGGCCTGGACCGCCTGTCCGTAGACTACCGTCATGCGCATCGTCTCGGTGGTGGGCGCCCGCCCCCAGTTCGTCAAGCTCGCCCCCATCTCCCACGCGTTCGCCCGGGCCGACCTGGACCACGTCATCATCCACACCGGACAGCACTACGACCCCATGCTCTCCGCCGTGTTCTTCGAGGAGCTCGACATCCCCGCCCCCGACATCCACCTGGGCATCGGATCGGGCTCCCACGGACACCAGACGGGTGCGATGATGGCGGCCCTGGACGACGTCCTACCAGATCTGGAACCCGACTGGGTGCTGGTCTACGGCGACACGAACTCCACACTGGCTGCAGCGGTGTGTGCCGCCAAGACCCACCTCCCCCTGGCACACCTGGAGGCCGGACTGCGGTCCTTCGACCGGCGCATGCCCGAGGAGATCAACCGTGTCCTCACGGACCACGCCGCGGACCTCCTGCTGGCGCCGACGACCGTTGCCGCCGGGCACCTGTCTGACGAGGGCTTGGCAACCAGGACCGTGGTGGTGGGTGACGTCATGACGGATGTGCTCATGTCGGTGCGCGACCGTGTCCTGGACCGCAACATGGTCTCCCCCATCGCGACGGAGCTCGGTCTGGAGGACGGCTCCTACTCCATTGCCACCATCCACCGGGCGGAGAACACGGACGACCCCCGCCGCCTGGCGGCCGTGCTGGACTCCCTGCGCAACGTCGACCACCCGGTCGTGGTCCTGGCCCATCCACGTCTGGTGGCCCGAAGCGCGCAGTTCGGCCTCGAGCTGGGAGGAGGAGCGCTCCTCTCCCACCCCCCGGTGGGCTACCGGGAGCTCGTGGCCTCGGTCATGCGTTCCCGTGGTGTCATCACCGACTCGGGTGGTCTGCAGAAGGAAGCCTTCCTCTTGCAGGTGCCCACGACCACGGTCCGTCCCTCCACCGAGTGGGTCGAGACGGTGGAGCTGGGATGGAACGTCCTGGCGGAGCCCGGCCCCGCCCTCGTCCACGCCGCCTCCCGACCCAGGCCCGCCGACACCGAGGCAACCCCCTACGGTGACGGACACGCCGCCGACCGCGTGGCGCGGGCGCTGCAACGGGGTCTGTGAGGGGACCCCGCACCGGCGTCCGAGGCCGTCATCCGTGACGTGCCCGCAGCGGTGGGGACGCGTGCACGCCAGTCGTTCGGCGGATGCACACACGGCCGCGCCGCACCGTGCAGGTGTCAGTGTCGACCCGTGAGGGCACCGAGCACGACCTCGGCCACCCCACGCCCGGTGGCATCCAGGGACCGGTGTGCCAGAACCCAGTCACGCAGGTGCCCGCTGTCCCTGGGACGCCCCAACACGTCGCGGATCGCCTCAGCCACGGCGCCCGCCTCATGGTCGGCCACCGCACCCAGATCGGCTCCGACGATGTCCTGTGCGGCCGGGCCGACGCCAGCGAACACCACCGGCGTTCCACAGGCCAGCGCTGCCAGGACCTTGGTGGGGTAGGCGAAGTCGTAGCCCCGTCCCGGGACGATGGACACGAGGGCGACCTCGGCGGCCGCCTGCCACCGCGCGGCCTCACCGGGGGGCTTCTGGCCGATGAAGTGGATCCGGGGATCACCACCGGCATGCTCCCGGATCGAGGGCAGGTCGGTCCCCTGCCCCATGAACACCAGGTGCAGGTCCGGATGGTCGACTTCGAGGTGACGGAACGCGTCGACGAAGACCCCTGCTCCCTGCCACTCCGAGGCGGTACCGGCGTAGACGAGGAAGTGCTCGGGTATCCGCTCCCGAATGCTGCCCGGATCCGTGGCGTCAGAGGACGAGGGGAGACCATCAGCCCCTGCTGTCCGCGCCCGGGGACCGCCTCCCGGCACATGTGCGCCGACACCGGAGTCCTCCTGGATCTGTGTGTCAGGGGTGGGCCCGCCGGGAGTGAAGACATCGGTGTCGATGCCGTTGAGCACCACCCGCACGTCGCGTGCCCCGAGCTCACGGACACGACGTGCCACACCCTCGTTGACCGCGATGACCCGGCAGGCGCCCCGCAGGGCGCAACGTTCGACCATGCGCAGACCGGCGACGACGGGACGCGGAACGTCCATGGATGCCGCGGCATCCGACCACACGTCAGCGGCGTAGTGGACATAGGGGATGCGCCGGAGGGCACAGACGACGCGCACCACGGCACCCGTGGTGGGGGGTGGCTCCGCCACGACGACGTCGGGTCGGGGGCGCAGGGTCAGGAGCCTGAACGCCAGCGGGAGGTCGAAGGACAGGTACTGCGCATACCCACGCAGATAGCCGTCGCTGCCCCGCAGGGTCCGTGCCCGCAGGACCTGCAGACGGTGGTCGCCCTCCACCGCGGGTGTGTCCGCAGGACGTGAGGTGAGCACGCGGACACGGGCACCTGCCCTGCTCAACGACCGTGCAACAGCCGCGAGCCGGAAGGCTGCGGCCGCGACCTCCGGGGCGTAGATCCGCGAGGCCAGGACGACGCGGGGGGGCCGTCTGACCGGTTGCCTCCCCGAAGGCGCGCGACCCACAGACGCTCGCCCGAGCTCAGACATGGGGGTGCATGACCTTCCCGGTGTCCGCCGACTCCAGGACGGCCTCGACGACACGCAGCGCGGCCACCCCCTCCTCCATGGTGACGTGGTCGGACCCGATGCCCAGGACCGCGTCCCTGAAGTGCTCGAGCTCGACGGCGATCGGTTCGCGCTTCGTGAGTGCATAGCGGGTGATCGTCCCCTCCGAGACTCCCCGGAAGGCCGCGATCTGGTCCCACTGGACGGGCATGCGCCCGTTCTCGTAGAAGGTCAGGTCTCCCATCGCGGTGTCCGCCACGAGCGCGCCGTGCTCGCCTGTGACGATGGTCCTTCGGTCCTTGTAGGGGGTGAGCCAGTTGACCAGGTGGTTGACCAGGACACCGCTGGCCAGGCGCCCCGACGCCACCAACATGTCCTCGTGGTCCCGGCCCGACCGGTAGGCGGTCTGGGCGAACACCGACTCATAGGTGGACCCCGACACCCACGCCGTCAGGTCGATGTCGTGGGTGGCCAGGTCCTTGACCACGCCGACGTCGGAGATGCGGGCGGGGAACGGCGACTGTCGGCGCGTGACGATCTGGTGGATCGCCCCCAGCTGTCCCTCCGCAATCCTCTTCCGCATCTCCATCAGGGCAGGATTGCAGCGCTCCACGTATCCGACGGCCCCCACCAAACCGGCCTTCTCGAAGGCGGTGGCGACCCTCTGGGCGGCGCGGACATCCAGTGCCAGGGGCTTCTCCACCAGTGTGTGCACCCCGGCGTCTGCAAGTGCCAGTGCTGCATCCTCGTGGAAGACGGTGGGCACGGCGACGACAGCTGCATCGATGCCGGCGTTGATCAGTGCCTGGACATCAGGAAGGACATCCAGGTCACCCGCGACGCCGAAGCGGTCCCCGCCCGGATCAGCCACGGCCACCAGCTCCATACCCTGCGCGGCCCGGAGATTGCGCACGTGGTGGCGCCCCATGGAGCCGATGCCGAGCACTCCCACACGGAGGTCAGCCATCTCAGGCGCCTGCCTTCGCGCAGGCGTTGACGCCCTCCACGATGCGTTCCAGGTCCGTCTGACTGAGCGAGGGGTGCACCGGCAGCGAGACGACCTCGCGGGCGGCCCGTTCAGTCTCAGGCAGATCCAGGCCGGGGGCGAAGTGCTCCAGGGAGGGCAGACGGTGGTTGGGAATCGGATAGTAGACCCCCGAACCGACCTGCCATTCCTCGCGCAGCGCCTGCTGGAAGCGGTCACGGTCCGTGCCCTGCACGCGGATCGTGTACTGGTGGTACACGTGGACGGCTCCCTCGGCCACGGGCGGCACGACGACACCGTCAAGGTTCTCGTCGAGGAACGCGGCATTCGCCTGACGCTGCTTCGTCCACGCATCGACCTTGCCCAGCTGGACACGACCGATCGCGGCGTGGATGTCGGTCATGCGATTGTTCAGACCCACCAACTCGTTCGCGTAACGCTTCTCCATCCCCTGGTTGCGCAACAACCGGACACGCCTGGCGATCTCTGGCTCCCGGGTGGTCACCATGCCCCCCTCACCTGCGGTCATGTTCTTGGTGGGATAGAGGCTGAAGGCTCCGAAGGTCCCGAAGGCCCCCACCCGGACCCCGTGCAGGGACGCACCGTGGGCCTGGGCGGCGTCCTCGAAGACCGCCAGACCGTGGCTTTCGGCGAGTCGGCAGATGCTCTCCATGTCGGCGGGGTGACCGTAGAGGTGGACGGGCATGACGGCACGGGTGCGTGGGGTCAGTGCAGCCTCCACGGCGTCGGGGTCCAAGCAGAAGGTGCGCGCGTCAATATCGGCGAAGACCGGAGTGGCACCCGTGATGGCGACGGAGTTGCCAGTGGCCGCGAAGGTGAACGACGGGACGATCACCTCATCGCCCACCCCGATCCCTGCGGCCAGCAATCCCAGGTGCAGGGCGGAGGTACCGGAGTTCACCGCGATCGCCTGGGCCCCGTCAACGAGGTGCTCGGAGAACTCCTCCTCGAACGCAGCCACCTGCGGGCCCTGCGCCACCATCCCGGAACGCAGGACAGCCGAGACGGCGGCGACCTCCTCCTCACCGATGATCGGATGGGCGGCTGGAATCAGGTCTCGGGTCATGTGGGATCGACTTCCTCAAGCTGGTCGGGTGTGGTGAGGCGGTAGAGGGCGCCCGTGCGTGGACAGCGCAGCTGCCCCTCGTCGCCCTCGTCGGGAACCAGTGGGACACCGGCGCGCCCCACCCACCCGATGCGACGGGCGGGCACCCCCGCCACAAGGGCGAACGCAGGCACGTCGTGGGTGACGACCGCGCCTGCGGCGACGGTGGCCCACTCGCCGATGGACACGGGAGCCACACAGACTGCACGCGCGCCGATCGACGCACCGCGCCCGATCGTCACGCCGACAGGTTCCCAGTCCTCCGCGGACTTCAGGGATCCGTCCGGGTTGACGGCTCGGGGGTTGTGGTCATTGGTCAGGACGACTGCCGGGCCGATGAACACGCCGTCGGCCAGCTCCGCGGGCTCGTAGACCAGCGCGTAGTTCTGCACCTTGCAATGGGCACCCAGCCGGACACCGGTGCCGATGTAGGCCCCACGACCGATGACACACCCGGGCCCCAGGTGAGCGTCCTCGCGGACCTGTGCCAGGTGCCAGACCTGTGAGCCCTGACCGATGTGCGCACTGTTCGCGACATCGGCCGAATCAGATATCCGCGGCATGTGTACTCCGATCGGCGGGGTGACTCCAATCCTATGCGTGGAGCGCCACCGTCCCGCGTCGCGAGCGAGCTGGTGGGAGGATACCCGCATGACCCCATTCCCGGACACATGGCTGATCGTGCCCCTGTACAACGAGGCGACTGTCATCGGCGGTGTCATCCGCGAGGCCATCCAGACCTTTCCCCATGTCATCTGCGTGGATGACGGCTCTCACGACAACTCCGCCCGACTGGCCCACGAGGCCGGAGCCGTCGTCATCAGCCACCCCATCAACCTCGGACAGGGAGCGGCCCTGCAGACGGGGTTCGACTACTTCCTGCACTCCACCGACGGTCGCTACCTGATCACCTTCGACGCCGACGGGCAGCACCAGATCTCCGACGCCGTGCGCATGCGAGAAGTGGCGCAGAACGAAGGCCTGGCCGTGGTCCTCGGGTCACGGTTCCTCGGAGGTCCCTCGCCGGTCGGATGGCTGAAGAAGCTGGTTCTCAAGACAGCCGCCACGGTCACGCGCATGCAGACCGGGATGAAGTTGACGGATGCCCACAACGGCCTGCGTCTGCTGCGCCGTGACGCCGTCGAGGCGGTCCACCTGGACCAGAACCGGATGGCCCATGCGACCCAGATCATCGAACAGCTTGCCCGCTCAGGGCTCCCGTGGCGCGAGATCCCCGTCCACATCAGGTACACCGACTACTCACGCTCCAAAGGCCAGTCCCTGTGGAACTCCGTGAACATCCTCGTCGAACTGATCATGAGGTGACCATGACCAACTACTGGCTGATCAAGGCCCTCCTGCTGGTGGCCCTGCTCCTCATCGCCTGGCTGGTGCTGCGTCCGGTGCGCTCCTCCAAGCACCTGGCCGTGCGGCGCCTGGGAATGCTCCTGGTCGTCGTCTTCGCGGTTTTCGCAGTCCTGTTCCCGGGTCTCCTGAACGAGCTCGCCCACGCACTGGGAATTGAGCGCGGGGTCAACCTGCTCCTCTACGTTCTGGTCGTGGCCTTCTTCGTCCAGGTTGCCACGACCTATCGCAGGGACTCCGAGATCGACAAGAGGTTGACGCGACTGGCCCGGGCGGTCGCCCTGGCGAACGTCCGCCTGCCTGCCGAAGTCCCGCCCTCCTGCGCCGACACCGGGCACGCCGACCCGCCTCACACACCCTTGGACGGGGACGACATCCACCGAACTCCCTCCGACGGCCCTGGCGCCTGATGTCGTCCGCACCACCCCTGTGGCGGGCCCCCCACGGCCGCTGCCTGCCGGTGACGTAGGATCTGCAGTCAATGGGAAAGAACACGACGAGGGGCCCACTCATGCCCGTGCTGCACGCGGCCACGAATCCGTATCGCTTCGGCGCCACGCGCGGCGTCCTCGCGGCGCTCCTGTCCCTGTGTCTCTTCGTCGGATCGACGGGATGGTTCATCTACCGCGACCTCGCCGACGACATCGCCGGGAACGTCATCGACATCTCCGCACTCCAGCCCCAGTCCGGCAACCAGGAGGAGGCCCCCCCGGCTGACTCCTTCGCCGGCCGGGCCGTCAACATCCTCATCTCCGGGATCGACTCCCGCTACAACCAGGGCGCCAGTGCCTACGGCGACTCCGAGGAGCTCTCCACCATCCAGTCCGACACGACGATGGTCATGCACATCTCGGCGGACCGCGCCCACGTGGACGTCGTGTCCATCCCACGCGACCTGGTGACCGACATCCCCTCCTGCACGCGCACCGACGGAAGTGTCTCCGACCCCTACACCGGACAGTTCAACTCAGCCTTCGCCACCGGGGCCGTCACCGATGACATTGCCTCCGGGATCGCATGCACACGCACCGCGGTCATGGCACTGACGGGCCTCCAGATCGACGGGTTCGTCGTGGTGGACTTCAAGGGCTTCCAGGGCATGATCGACGCCCTGGGCGGGGTCTGGTACGACCTGGCCGAACCAGCGCAGGATGCAGAGGCCGACCTCGACCTTCCCGCAGGCTGCCAGAGACTGGACGGAACCCAGGCCCTGGCCTATGCCCGGGCACGCAAGCACCTGGGTGACGGCTCGGACATCGAGCGCATCGGGCGGCAGCAGCAGTTGGTCGCGGCCATGGTGCGCGAGCTTCTGGCGAAGAACCTGGTCTCCGACCTCCCGGCCCTGGTGACCTTCGTCAAGCAGGCGATCGGCGCACTCCAGACCTCCCCTGAGCTCGCGGACCTCAACACCGACGTGGGCCTGCTGGTCTCCTTGGCGCGCATCGACAAGTCCGCGATCCGCTTCGTGACGATGCCCTGGGGATCCGCACCGTGGGACAACAACCGCGTGGTCGCCCAGGAGCCCGCCGCAACGGAACTCTGGGCAGCCCTGGCCGCTGACGGCACACTGCCCCTGGGAACGGTCTACACGGACGGCAACGGCGGGCAGGGCACCGTCATGCCCCCGGCACAGGACAGTGCCGCGCAGAGCGGCGA
>JAKECL010000120.1 GCA_030460725.1 Propionibacterium sp. | reverse complement strand
GATTGGCGTCCAGGTAGACGTGGATGTTGCCGATGATCGTCGGGCACACCGTGTCGGTGCAGTAGGCATCCATCATGTCGATGAGGTGGAAGCCCTCGATGTCGGTGAGCGACTGGGCGGGGTTGACGTCGGCGAAGTAGGTCGCCCGGTTCAGCAGGCATCCGCCGAAGGGCTCGTCCGGGTCCCGTTCGGAGGAGCACTCGTAGAGGTTGTGCTCCGAACGCAGGTTGTCCCGCACCCCCACGACAGTGGTGCCCCTGGCCGTGAGATGCCGGATCAACTCCTCAACTCCAGGACGCAGCGTCTCCCCCGGAGAGTCCGCCGCTGCAGCGGTGACGATCAGGAACGCATAGTCCGGCTTCACCTCGTCGGCGTATGCCAGGAGCTTCTCGTTGCGCTCGCGGCACTCCCCTTCGTACGCCTCGGGCATCCCCCACGAGCACGCTCCCTTCAGGAACGCCTCGGCGACCCACCCCTGGTCCTGGATGAGCGGCTCCACCTGCGGCAGGATCGTCTGCTCCGTGTGCGAGTCACCGCCGATGAGGACGCGTGCCGTGGCATCTGGCGCGTTGCCGGACAGGCTGCACGCCTCCTCAAGCTCGTCGGCGTCAAAGCTGCCCACCGAGTCACCGAGGCAACGCTCAGGGAAGGTGGCCCATTCCGCATCGAGGTTGAGCGGGCCCGGGATCGGATCTGCAGTGAATCCGGTCGGAGCGCCATCCAGCAGCGCCCGGGCCCCGGGGAACTCGGCGGAACCCGCCCCGGACTCGGGAACCATGCTTGCCCGACGGGCCTGCACCACGATCATCTGGGTGACGGCCAGAGGGGTGAGCCCGGCCACCAGGCACAGGCCTGCGACCAGGGCCTTCCGTCCGGCAGTGCGATTGGCCCAGGACCAGTTGCGTACCGGGTCATCCACGAACCTGGTCACCAGCCACGCCACGAAGACAGACACCAGGATCAGGAGCAATCCCTCGATGATACCCAGCGCCGAGCGCCCCACGAGGTTCAGGTAGAGGACGAAGATCGGCCAATGGACCAGGTAGACCGAGTACGAGATCCCGCCCAACCACACGAGCGGTCCCAGGGCGAGCAGGGAACCGACTCCCATGCGTTCCTCCCCGGTCGGGAAGAGGAGAACCATGCTCACCGCAAGCATCGGGACCACAGCCATCGGACCCGGGTACGTCCCGATTGACACGAGACTGTAGACCACCAGCACGATCAGCCCGAGCCCTGCCAGCAACCGCCCGAGGGCCCTGGTGGTCCTCAGTCTCGGTGCGGCAACGGCCAGCGCCGAACCGAATGCGAACTCCCAGATCCGAGCGCGGGTGTCGAAGTAGACCGACCCGTCCGTGGGGGCCGCCGTGAGCAGCCATGCGAGGGATGCAACAGAGAGCAGTGCGAAGGCACCGAAGGTCACAGTCCTGATCCGCTGGCCGGTGGCACGTGCCAGGAGCACGCACACAGTCATGATGAGGGGCCAGAGCAGGAACACCTGTCCCTGCATGGACATGGACCACAGGTGTTGCAGCGGACTTGCGAGTCCGTGGTCGTCTGCGTAGTAGTCCGCGGCAACCTGGACCAGACGCCAGTTCTGCCAGTAGGTGAGGGAGGCGAACGCCTGGGTGAGGAGCTCCGGCCACCGGTTCTGCGGGAGGATCGCCAATGAGGCACCGACCGTGGCCAAGACCACCAGGACCAGCGGCGGGAGGAGACGTTTGAACGTGTTCGCCCACCGCTCCAGGAAGTGCGGCATGGATCCCGCTTCGGACCTGCGCACGAACGAGGACGTCATGAGGAACGCCGAGATCATGATGAATGCATCGACGCCGATCGGTGATCCCACATGCCAGGCATGGAAGAGGAGGACCTGGACCATACAGATCGCACGGAGACCTTGTATGTCGGCGCGCTTCCGACTGCGGAGGGGCGTAGGACCCGGGGAGCCTGCTGGGATGTTCGCCAGCTGCACAGGGAGCTCCCGTGACGGGGAAGATGGCATAGCTGTCAGATCATACCGACCGTGCCCGTGAGCGCGCCCGACATCCTCCCCACTCAGCCGTGCTCCCCATCAATCGATGCAACCGACGATCCCCTCGAAAGCAATCGGATGGCAGTGGCGTTCGACATGTATCCGGTTGCATTCTTATGAGCCTGCGGGTCCTCCGGAGCCCTGGAGCGACTTCAGCTCACGAGGTGTCGGGCCAGGTTCTTCACGCCAGTCCACTTCTTGGCCAGGGCGGCCTTGGGAACCAAGCTGGCGGCATGGGCCCGGGAGGAGAGGTGCAGCTTTGCAACTCGACTCGCCTTCGTCCATCCCAGAGCCTGCATCTCCTTGGCCATTTCCAGGAAGAAACGCCGCTCCTCGTCGAAGCGGGTCCCCTCAAGGGCACGCCACGACGAGTCTGAGCCTGAGTGCCGGCGATAGAGGAAGGCCGCCTTCGGGTCGTAGAGAAGGGCACCACCATTCATCGCCACATCGCAGACCAATGCCATGTCCTGGACAACGTCGTAACCCTCGCGGAACCCGAGTCCCAGGATCGTCTCAGCACGCCATGCGAGGGATGGGAAGTAGAGCCAGTCACCCCTGAGGATCGAGACCGCGAGATCCTCGCCCTTGAGCAGGATCGGCTCCTTCGACTTCGGGCGGTAGAACCCCTTGGTGCGCTCGACCAGGGTCTCGGAGGGAGCACCGTGCTCGTCGATCACGAAGACCCCGGGTTGGAAGACCGACGCCTCCGGATGATCGGCCGCCGCGCGGACCAGCCAGTCGATGTAGTTCGGGAGCATCACGTCATCCGCGCCCATGACCTGGACCAGAGGATTCTCGACGAAGGTCAGGCACTTGCGGTAGTTCGCATTCGCCCCGAGGTTCTGTTCGTTGCGGTGGTAGGTCACTCGGTCGTCACCGAGGGACTCGAACCACCCCGGGATCGAATCGTCCGGGTACCCGTCGTCAACGACGATCATGCGCCAGTCTCGGTTCGTCTGTCGCAGGACGCTGAGAACCGCCTCCTTCATCAGGGCAACATCACCGTAGAAGGGGAACAGGATATCGACGGTCACGGAAGCTCCTCCGGGGGTTGAGACATGTTGGTTCAGGCTATCACCGAGTCAGTCCTCCCCAGGCTGCGCCCCGGGAACGTCCGTGTCGGTCCGCGGGTCCCGAACGGCTGGGTCCCCGGTGTCAGGAGCCTGGTCGCGCACGCCGTCCCCGCCGGGCGGAGTCGTGCAGGCGCCCGCCTCGAGCTGGTCCACGCGTGAGCGCAGCAACGCGATCTCCTCAGCAAGGCGTCGACGACGCTCCGCAGCGTGCGAAAGATCGACGCTGAACTGCAGGGAGAGGAGCAGAACCACGACTCCCGCCAGGAAGAAGACAAGGTTCAGCGGGACCGTGATCTTCGCAACCCGCGCCGCCCAGGAGATCGAACCAGGGAACACGCTGCAGATGATGAGGACGACAGCGATGACGATCCACCACGTCGCATATCGTTCGTTCATCCGCGAGTTCCTCAAGCGGATGAAGATCAGCAGGAGGATCAGGAAAGAGAATACGAGCGCGAGCGCATAGGGGTTCATGACGCGGACTCCGTTCCCGTCGGACGGTGGTCCGTCGGTCGACTCAGCGCGACGGCCAACGCCAGGAAGGCCCTGAGGAGGAAGACCGCCGACTTCAACGGATTGTGGGAGGGAGTCCCCCCAGCCCTGGGACGCATGACCACACCGACCTGGCGGACCTTGAGACCGTGCCGGGAGGCCAGGACCAGGGCCTCGATGGTGTCCCCCAGGTACTCGGCCGGGTACTCGTGGGCGAACAGGGTGATCGCATTCCTGTTGCAGAGCTTGAACCCGGATGTCGTGTCGTCCAGACGTGTGTGGCACACACGAGACAAGGTGAGCGAGAGCAGGGACATTGCCCACTTTCGAGGCCCCTTGACGCTGTAGTCACCCCGACCCGCAAAACGCGCACCGATGACGATGTCCGCGTGTTGGTCCTCCGATACCTCGATCAGGCGATGGATCTCGGACGGGTCGTGCTGACCGTCGGCATCAAGCTGGACGGCCATGTCGTACCCCTCGCGCAAGGCGTACAGATAGCCAGCCCTCATTGCTCCACCCACCCCCAGGTTGATGGGGAGCTCGAGGACGACAACTCCCCTGGCCCGGGCAATTGCTGCAGTCCGGTCCGTCGAACCGTCGGAGATCACCACGAGATCCGCCCAACTGGGCGCGTTGCGGCGGCAGTCGTCGATCGTTGCCCCGATGATCTCCTCCTCGTTCCACGCGGGAACGAGGATGACCATCGAGGGATGTGCGTGCGGCATGGAGCTCCTCGCCATGGGGTCACTTCGGGAAGTGTCAGCCAATGATAGCGCCGTGGTGTCCTGGTCCCCGCGGTCGGGCCCGTTCCCTCATGACACCCTTGCCAGTGCGCTCACCTCGGGCAGCCGTCGATGCGGTAGAGAACTGCGTGCCCTTCCCTGGCAACCTCGGTGAGCCCGGGAGTCGTTGAGAGCCTCATGAAGCCGGGATACTCCCGTGCCCAGTCGTTGATGTCATTCACGGGCGTCGCACCGAAGTCCAGGACATAGCCGACATCCATCTTCTCCACAGACCTGCAGACCTCGGGATTCACAGCGAGACGGCTCAACGTCTGGTTCAGGACGTCCTGGTCCGGAGTACTGGTGAAGAACATGTGTGTGGTCGTGGTCTCGACCCCTTCCAGGGCGTAGGCCATCGAACTTCCGTTGAAAGGCACGGCCGCCACAGCGACGCCCTCCGGGACGAGGGACGGGAGCTTGCGCAGGAGCGCGTACTCGTCCGAATCCACCAGGGGTGACTCCGGGGTGATGCGATAGACGGCTGCACCCTGACCGATGACGATTCGCAGGTACTCCACCGCCTGCGTCGTGAACAGGAAGAACGGAACCAGCGCCAGTGCAACGACAGGTTCGACCGTCGTGTACGCGATCCTGCGTCCCCCCAGGTTCCATGATCCGAGCCTGTCCACCAGGACCTGGGTCCCCCATGCGCAGCCGATGACCGCCAGCGGGAACCCGGTGACGGGCAGCGCTGCGGCAATCCGGTTGGGGTCGTTGTACCACCCACCCGTCAGCGCGGTCCGCAGGGGACCGAAACTCCAGGAGGCCACGACCATCCACAAGAAGACCAGTATCGCGTGGGCTCCCACCAGCCAGACCATGGTCCGCGTCCTGATGACGTAGATGATCCCTGCCAGCACTGCCAACGCCACGACCCATGGAATGCGGCCGGACATGGGAGCCAGCGTGAGCGCCGCTCCCAGAGCAGCCGGCCCGTTCACAGGCGGCTGCCAGGTCGATGCCGATGCAGGCGGGCGCAGGACCACCCAGGACAGAAGAAGCAGAAGCGTCCCGACACACATCGCGGACAGAATCAGCGGTCTTCGGGACCCCCCGCCGTTCCCGTGGCCGGCCGGGGCCCACCAGGCACGCCATCCCCAGGTCAGGAGGATCGGCCAGCACAGCACCAGGAGAAGAAGCACGGCATTGGGGTGGGCCAAAGACACCCCTGCGAGAGAGAACAGCAGGACGACGACTCCACCTGCCGCTGGAACCCGGACACCCCTGCCCAGGCCGGCGACCGACGCTACGAGTGCCAGGAGTCCCGGAAGCAATGCGATACCCAGGAAGTTCGGGTAGAGAACCCCAAAGGTGAGTGGCCGATAGGGGAAGGAGGGGAAGGCACTGGTGAAGAAACCCGCCGCGACGATCGCGGATGGCCTGCCCTCCATCACCGTGGCAGCCAAGTACATGCAGCCCGCCACCCAGACCAGGGCGGCAACGGCCATGATCACTGCATTGGTCGCTGCAGCCGGGCTTGACGTTCCGGTCGTCATCATGACCAAGGACGCCAAGTCGTGCCAGGCGAGTGGGTAGAAGCTGGGAGCGGCATCGCCCGAGGTCATGGCCATCGTGAGCGAGGACCCGTTCCCGTGTTCGACAATCCAGCGCACGGCGTTCAGGTGGAAGATCGCGTCGAAGGTCTGGGAGAAGCTCTCCGGACTGCCCAGGAGTACCTTGATGTGGTAGATCATCAGGGCGATGGCACCCGTGCACGACGCCGTCCACCAGAGCCATGTCGGGGCGATGTCCCGAACCCCGGCGCGTTGGGCACCGGGCTGGTCAGTGCCCTTTGGCTCCATCCGACCATGTGTGCGCAGGCCGTGGGCCACCAGGGCAGCGACGCCGGCAGCCAGAAGCGTCGCGAACAGGACTGGCGCCAATCCCCACCGCACACTCACCTTGTCCGCCGCCACAGCCGTGAGGGCAATGATTGCGATGGAGACCACCGGGGCCACCGCCAGGGTCGTCGTCCACGGCATACGAAGCGCAACAGCGACCAGGATCCCCGGCGCGAAGATGAGCATCGCTGCCGTCAGGAACAA
>JAKECL010000119.1 GCA_030460725.1 Propionibacterium sp. | reverse complement strand
CCCCCCGGCCGTCGTGGCGGTGTGTCCGGGAGCGCACCACTGCCCGCGCCAAGCCCCACGGACGCGATTAGGGTGTGCTGAGCAGGGGCAGTGCGGGTGGCCGCGCACCCTGGCACACACTCCGGTTCGGAAGGACACACCATGAGCGACCAGACCACCCTCCCCGAGGCAGCTCCCGCTGGCGGGCACCAGATGTTCCGCCTCGTCGACGCCGAGAAGCTCGGCACGAGCGGCGGAGCCTGCGGGTGCGGGGGACACGGCCAGCGGACCGCGCCCGGGGCCGACACCGCCGTGCAGGAGATGGGTTCCGCTGGTTGCGGGTGTGGGGGGCACGGTCACGCTGCCGCCTCTGGGCAGAACGACGAGGGCGGCACCGCGACGACGGGCGGATGTGGCTGTGGTGGACACGGCCACGGCGGTCACCACCAGGGTGATGCGCATGCGAAGTCCGGCTCGGCAGGTCCCGTCTCCGCTGCTGCGGAGGAGCTGGTCCTCCACTCCATCCCGCGTGTGGTCCGCAAGGCTGTCATCTTCGCCGCCGTCGACCAGCTCCCCCTGGGTGAGGCGATCATCCTGGTCGCACCTCACCAGCCGGAGCCGCTCTTTGAGCACCTGCGCTCATCCCAGGCCCACTACCGCGTCGAGACCCTGGGCGCCGGGCCCGAGCAGTGGCGCTACCGGGTGACGCGGCTCGCCTGAGGGTTCTCCTGACGGCTCTCCTGGGGCGCGCGGGCGGGACGTGACGCGGGTGACGTCACTCCTCCACCGTGATCGTGAACTCGTGGACGATGCCGTCGGGTCCGGTCAGGGTGGCGGTGGTGGTGCCCGGGCCACGGGCCTCGAAACCCGGGTTGTAGGTGGCGGAGCCGTCGCTGCCCCCGGGACGGAAGACCGCCACGGACTCCTCGGCGCTGCGCCCCTCCCAGTTCGCCGGATCCTCGACCGTGACGACCAGGGGTCGCTGGTCGCTGATGACGAAGGTCGCCCCGTCCAGGTCCGCCTCCCCGGCCATCACCGGCGCAGGAAGCTGGGCGCTGCCCTGCGCCCCCGACGAGGGCGCCTCGGAGTGTCGGGAACCGTTGTCCCCTGAACCGGAGGTGTTGTCGGAGGAGCAGGCGCCCAGGACCGAGGCGGCCGCGAGTGCGGTCGCCAGGAGGAGTGAGGCCGTGAGCGTGCACGCGCGGGTGTGTGACATGGGCCGAGCCCAACGGCTGACAGGTGGGGGCGCGCCGGCGTGGTTCGCGACCCGCCCCGCGTCGGCCCCGACGAGTACCTCGTGGTCGGCGCGGCGAGGGCAGGTGGTGGGCGGGGCGATCCGGCAGAGGGCGAGCAATGTCGTGAAACCTCCCCACGGGTTCCCTCCCGTGGGCGGCCACCTCCCGATAGCGTGGGTGCATGGACATCTTCGACGATGACGACGACCCGGCCACCCGGCAGGACTACGACACGGTCGAGGTGGACATCCAGGTGGACGCCCCCATCGAGGCCGTGTGGACCCTGGTGTCCGAACCCGGTTGGTGGATCAATGACGGTCCCCTGGGTGACCACGAGGTGGAGCAGGACGAGGACGGGCTCTTCCATGTCTCCGATCCGGAGGTCGGCACCTGGCTGGTGGAACGCGCAGACCTGGATCCCATGGATGTGGCCTCCTTCCGCTGGTACCCGTTGGCCGGGGACGAGTTCCCGGAGGAGAGGACGACCCGCGTGGAGTTCTCCCTGTCCGAGCAGGCCGGGTTGGTTGCCGTCCACGTGGAGGAGGCGGGACTGTCCTCGGTCTCCCCGGACGAGGGCGTGGCCCGCCAGACCTGGGAGGACGCCCAGGGCATGTGGGAGAGGGAACTCGCCGCAGCCAAGGAACACCTGGAAGGGACCTGGGCGCGGCGGTGACCGCTGGGCGGAGCCCGGCCCGACACCGGGGGCGCGGGTTGTAGCGTGGGTGCACCCCGCACAGGGCGGGTGTCCTCGTGCTCCCGGCCGCCCACGGCACCGGTGGGTGCGACGACAGTTCCGGAAGGCAGCATGACGACGACGACGCCGACCACCACTGAGGAGTCCGGGAGGACTCTGCAGCGCAATCTCACGAACCGTCACATCCAGCTCATCGCCATCGGCGGGGCCATCGGGACCGGACTGTTCATGGGGTCGGGCAAGACCATTGCGACAGCCGGCCCTTCGGTCCTGCTGGTCTACGCCCTGATCGGCTCGGTCCTCTTCCTCTTCATGCGCGCCATGGGTGAGCTGCTGCTCTCGGACGAGCGCTACGGGTCCTTCGCCGACATCGCCCGCGACATCCTGGGCGACTGGGCGGGGTACGTCACAGGGTGGACGTACTGGCTGTGCTGGATCGTCACCGGGGTGGCCGACATGGTCGCGATCACCGGCTATGTGCGATTCTGGTGGCCGACGGTGCCGGTGTGGCTGCCGGTCGTGGCCACCGCCCTGTTGCTCTACGCCCTCAATGCCCTGACCGTCAAGGCGTTCGGTGAGACGGAGTTCTGGTTCGCCCTGATCAAGATTGTCGCCATCCTGGCCCTCGTCCTCGTCGGTGTGGGCATGGTGCTGGTCCGACATGCCGACGACTCGGGATCCGTGGCCGCCGTGTCGAACCTGTGGTCCCACGGCGGGTTCTTCCCCAACGGGTGGGGCGGGTTCCTGGGAGGCTTCCAGATCGCCCTGTTCGCCTTTGTCGGCATCGAGCTGGTGGGCACGACGGTGGCGGAGACCGCTGACCCGAAACGCGCGCTGCCCAAGGCCATCAACTCCATCCCCTTGCGCGTCATGCTCTTCTACATCGGGGCGCTCGCCGCGATCATGATGGTCACCCCCTGGGACGAGGTCGACCCCGGCACCTCACCCTTCGTCACCATGTTCGCCATGACGGGGCTGGGTGCGGCTGCCTCCGTGGTGAACCTGGTGGTGCTCACATCGGCTGCCTCCTCCGCGAACTCCGGCATCTACTCCACCTCACGCATGCTCTACGGTCTGGCGCACCGGGGTGACGCACCGACTGCGTTCTCCCGGCTCTCACCACGCGATGTGCCGCGCAATGCCCTGTTCCTCTCCTGCGTGTTCCTGCTCAGCGCCATCGTCCTCCTGGCGCAGGGAGACTCCATCATCGGGGCGTTCACACTGGTCACGTCCATGTCGGCCACCCTGTTCATGGCGATCTGGACCATTGTCACGGTCTGCTACCTGGTCTACCTGAAACGGCGCCCCCACCTCCACGAGGAGTCCGCGTTCCGGATGCCGGGGGGAGGCGTGTCGGCGTGGGTGGTCATCGCCTTCATGGGGGCCATGGTCGTCGTCCTGTGCCTGGAGCAGGAGACCCGCATGGGTCTGCTGGCCTCGATGGTGTGGCTGATGGGAATCACCGTTGCGGCGTTCGTGCACCGCCATCGGGTCCTGTCGAAGGCCTGAGACCGGGGCGCGCACTCCGCGCCGGTGCGCCCCTGGTCGGGGCGAGTGGGCATGACTGGGCCGCGATGCGGATCATGTGGGTGGCGGGAACGGAGGGATGCCGACCGCGCCAGACGGCCCGGATGTCACGGTGGAGCTCCACACCCCTGACCGGCACCTCCACCAGGGTGCCCAGATCCGTGTCACCTCCCACCACCCACTCGCTGAGCACGGCGGGCCCCGCTCCCGCGATCACCGCGGCGCGCACGGCCGCATTGGACCCCAGGTGCAGGACCGCGGGAGCACGATCCATCCCGCGCAGAGCCCGTTCCAGGGTCAGACGCGTGCCCGACCCCTCTTCGCGTTCCACCAGGGGGGTGGCGGCCAGCTCACGGGAATCCAGGGGATGGGATGCCCTCGCCCAGGGGTGGTCGGGTGCCACCACCACGACCAGGCGGTCCCGGGCGACGATCCGGGTGCGCAGACCCGGACGGATGTCGGGGGTCTCCACGAATCCGAGATCGCAGGACCCCTCCGCCACGGCGTCGTGCACCGCCTGGGAGTTCTTCACCTGCAGCCCGACATCGGCGCCGGGGAGGTGGCGGCGCAGGCGCACCAGCCACTGGGGAACCAGGTGTTCGGCCACGGTCATGGAGGCGCCCACCTCCAGGTGGGCGCCGTGTGAGGTGCGCATCGCGTCGCCGGTGGCCACGAGTTCCTCCGCATCCACCAGCACTTCCTTCGCGCGCGCGGCAACGACCTCGCCCTCAGGGGTGAGGGTGGAACCCCGGGCGCTGCGGATGATGAGCGGAACGCCGAGCCGGTCCTCCAGTGTGGAGATCGCCCGGCTCGCATTGGGCTGTGCCATCCCGACGGACCGGGCTGCCGCCCCCAGGCTCCCACGGTCGGCGACGGCCGTGAGGAGTTCGAGCACGCGCAGGTCCGGCCACCACTCAGTCATATCAGGATGATATGCACCACTGCCCGGAAGTCCCCTACCGGTCCACGTGGTGCGCATTGAGGATGGAGGCATGACGCCTCCTGCACACGATGCGAATGCCACCCTCACGGCCTCCGGGGAGGTGACGACGGCGGGTTCGCAGGCACCCCGAACCGGTGCGCGGTCCGCCCCGGGTCGATGGTTCGGTGTCGCGGACCTGTCCGGACTTCCGCCGCGGACGCTGCGCTGGGTCCTCAGGACGGGTCCCGGACTGCTCCTGTGCGCCGCTGCGGTCCTGATCTCCCTGGCCGTGAACTCCCGACTTCCCACCGTCTCGCCCATGCTGCTGGCGATCGTGCTGGGCATCGTGGTGCGCAACACGCTCAGGCTCCCCGCCGCATTCGAGCCGGGGCTGACGCTGGCCGCGAAGAGGATCCTGCGCATCGGGGTGGTCCTGCTGGGGCTCCAGCTGGTGCTCTCCGACATCGCGGCCCTGGGTGGGGGAATGGTGCTGGTGGTCGTGTGCGTCGTCACCACGGGCATCCTCGGCACCCTCCTCATGGGGAGACTCATGGGGATCTCGTCCACGCAGCGTCTCCTGATCGCCGGGGGGTTCTCCATCTGTGGTGCAGCGGCTGTCGCCGCAGTGGACGGGGTCATCGAGACCGAGGACGAGGAGGAGGTCGTCACCGCCGTCGCCCTGGTGGTCCTCTTCGGCACCCTGGCCATCCCCGTGCTGCCACTGGCAGCCGGGGTCATCGGACTGAGCCCGGTCCAGACCGGTCTGTGGGCCGGAGCCAGCGTCCACGAGGTCGCCCAGGTGGTGGCCATCGGCGGGAGCATCGGCGGTGCCGCACTGAAGGCAGCGGTGGTGACCAAGCTCGCCCGCGTGCTGCTCCTGGCCCCCGTCATGGCGGTGGTGTCCGTGGTGCGCAGACGCTCCGCCCAGCAGCGGACGCAGGGTCACCGCCCGCCACTGGTCCCGCTCTTCGTCGCGGGCTTCGTGGCCATGGTGGTGCTGCGCTCCTGCGGGATCCTCCCCGAGTCGGTGCTGGCGGCAGCGAAGGTCGTCCAGACGGGAGCGCTCGCGGCCGCCATGTTCGCGCTCGGCTGTGGTGTGCGGCTGTCGATGTTCCGTCGCGTGGGTGCGCGGCCCCTGGTGCTGGCCACCGCCTCCACGGCTCTGGTCTCCACGGTGGGCCTGGTGGGTGTCCTGCTGGCGAGCTGATCGAGCGGGACACGGATCCACCGGCCCCGATGCGGGGTGGACGATGCTGCGCCCGCGTCCGATCCGTGGCGCCCGTGGTGTGGGCAGGACACGAGCGCTAAACTGTCCGCAGTGCCACGGGAACCCGGGAAGCCGGGTTGAGAGGAGGGCGTCACGCCCTCGACCGTCGAACCTGAACCGGACCATACCGGCGTAGGAAGGCTGCCATCACTCACCCGTGCGCACGGTCCAGTGCACACACGGGAAGGCAAGAGACACGATGAGTGAACCCAACGCACGCCTGCAGTGGCGCGTCGTCGACATGGTGACCGCGGCGATCCTGGGGGTGGCCTGCGGCATCATCTTCCTGGTCTGGAACCAGGTCGGGGGTGCGGCCTACACGGTCGTCGATGCACTGACTCCCGGTGTGGGTGGCCTGGTCGCGGGCATCTGGTACCTGGGCGGGGTGCTCGGGGGCCTGGTGATCCGCAAGCCCGGTGCCGCCCTGTTCGTCGAGGTCCTCGCAGCCCTCATCTCCACCGCCTTCGGCTCCCAGTGGGCCATCTCGACCATCTACTCCGGCATCGCCCAGGGGCTGGGCGCTGAGCTCGTCTTCCTGATCCTGGCCTACCGGCGCTTCTCCCTGCCTGTCGGCGTCCTCTCCGGGATCGGCGCCGGGTTGGGGGCATGGGTCTTCGAGGGCTTCTACGGGAACTTCGCCAAGGGATTGACCTACAACGTCATCTACCTGGGCGCCCAGATCGTCACCGGAGCCGTCCTGGCAGGTCTGGTGGGATGGCTGCTGGTACGCGGCCTCGCCCAGACGGGCGCACTGGACCGTTTCGCCGCCGGCCGGGAGATTCGCGGACGGGTCTGAGGCATCGGGCTCCTCCTCATCGGAGGCGGCCCCCTCGCGCACCCCTCCCGCCACCCGGTCCTGATCCCTGAGGAGCTGTCC
>JAKECL010000118.1 GCA_030460725.1 Propionibacterium sp. | reverse complement strand
TCGGTGGGGAATGGCTACCGTTGATCGCATGGACGGCAACAACGACAACCGGCTCGGGGAGTACCTGAGCGCACGCCGTGCGCTGGTCACTCCCGAGCAGGCGGGCATCCCTGCTGGATCGGGGCGCAGAGTCCCCGGTCTTCGGCGTGAGGAGGTTGCGCTCCTCGCCGGTATTAGCGCTGACTACTACTTCAGGCTCGAACGTGGCCGCGACAAGAACCCCTCGCGCCAGGTACTGGAATCGCTCGCCCGGGTGCTGCGCCTCGACGAGATCGAAGCCGACCACCTGATGAGCCTCGGCGGCCCGCGCCCCCGTGTCCGCCGCGCGAAAGCCTCCGGGCGCGCTGAGCGGGTGCCTGCCCGGCTGCGCGACATGCTCGCAGCGCTGAACATGCCCGCGTTCATCGAGAACCGCTACTTCGACGTCCTCGCTGCCAATCCGTTCGCGATCGCCTTCAACCCCCGCCTGGAGCCAGGGAACAACCGACTGCGCTCGTTGATGCTGGACCCCGCCGAGCGCGACTTCCACGAGGACTGGGAGACGGCCGTCGACGATTTCATCGCTGCTTTCCGTCGTTCTCTCGGCGACGAGACCGATGACCCGCGCGCCATCGAACTCGTCGGCGAGCTCTCGCTCGCCAGCGCACGTTTCCGCACACTGTGGGCTCGGCATGATATCCGGCAGCTCGCGGGTGGCACCGCGGTTGTCAATCATCCGAGTCTCGGCGCGCTGCGCCTCCACCGCGAGAAGATGCCGATCGACGACCTTGTCCTTGTCGTCTACTACCCGGCTGAGCACAGCGCAGACGCCGAGAAACTTGACCTGCTCGCATCCCTCACCGCTGAGTAGGAGCGCGGGCCTTGGGAACCGACAGTGCTCAGTTCAGGCAGATCTCTCTCCAGTAATGGCTGGTATCTCGCGGGTCGCACGCGGTCGGATCCCGCCCGGATCGCGCCGTCCAATCGCTCAGTTCGCCGACGTCCCCGAATGGCAGTGCACGCTCAGCTGCCCCTCAAAACGAAGCAAGGTTTGAAGAGCTATTGACGCCTGTCGCGGTGCTACGCCGTTGCCAAGCGCAGCAAGCTGCTGTGCACTGGTCAGGCCGAGGTGCGGAGCGATGACCCATCCATCGGGTAGCCCCATAAGCCATTCCACGAAATCGGGTGCAGGACGCCAGACGCCAGCTTGGTTCAGAATCGCCGGGGATGGCGCTGGCCGTCCGATGATGCGTTCCCATCGGGAAATGGGGCGCTTCTGATGTGTCCGTGGGTGGTTGAGCGCGTCTGAGTGGGCGCACGCCGTTGTCTGGTCTATGTTCCTGGCTTGTCGAGAGTCAGCAACGAGACCGGGAGAACGGCGTGCGGGAATCCACCCTATGGCGACTGGTGCTGGGAGTCGAGAAGACCACGATCGTTGAGGAGGTCGAGTACGACCCGGTCGAGGAGATCGTGATCGCTTACGTGCGCCCATCGGGCAAGCTGAAACCACGGTGTGGGCGGTGCGCTGCGAGGGCGCCACGCTATGACGGCGGGGAAGGTCGCCGCCGGTGGCGGGGACTGGATCTGGGAACGATCCCGGTGTGGCTGGAGGCCGATGCCCCCAGGGTGTCCTGCCGAAAGCACGGGGTGGTCGTCGCACTGGTGCCGTGGGCGCGCCACGATGCCGGGCATACCAGGTTCTTCGACCAGCAGGTCGCCTGGTTGGCGACGGTGACCTCGAAGACCGCGGTGTGTGAGTTGATGCGGATCGCGTGGCGCACGGTCGGGGCGATCATCACCCGCGTGTGGGACGAGACCGCCGCCGGGGTGGACCTGTTCGCCGGGCTCACCCGGATCGGGATCGACGAGGTCAGTTACAAGAGGGGCCACAAGTACCTCACCGTGATCGCCTGCCACGACACCGGCCGACTCGTGTGGGCATCTGCGGGGCGCAGCAAGGACACGCTGCGGAAGTTCTTCGACCAACTCGAAGCATCCGGGGCCGGCAGATGCGCACAGATCACGCATGTCACCGCGGACGGAGCCGACTGGATCGGGGATGTCGTTGCCGAAAGGTGCCCGAACGCGGTCCGCTGCGCTGACCCATTCCATGTCGTGAAATGGGCCACTGACGCGCTCGATGAGGTCCGCCGTCAGGCATGGAACGACGCCAGGCGCGCCGCCCGCGGCGAACCGAAACGTGGACCCGGTAGGCCCCGCAAAGACGCGCCTGGTAGGTCAGATCGCGATCGGGCTCGAAGGCTGAAGAACGCCAGATACGCACTGTGGAAGAACCCTGAAGACCTCACCGAACGTCACACCGAGAAGCTCGCATGGATCGCGAGAACCGACCCGAGACTCCACCGCGCCTACCTCCTCAAAGAAGGCCTGCGAGTCGTCTTCCAGTTGCCCTATGAGCAGGCCAAGGTCGCGCTGGATCGGTGGCTCTCCTGGGCATGCAGGTGCCGGATCGACACGTTCGTGAAGCTACAACGATCGATCGTGAAGCACCGCGACCGGATCCTCGCCGCGATCGAGCACGGCCTGTCCAACGGGCGCATCGAATCGATGAACACCAAGATCCGACTCATCACCCGCGTCGCGTTCGGATTCCGTTCCCCCGAAGCCCTCATCGCCCTCGCCATGCTCACCCTCGGCGGACACCGCCCCACCCTCCCCGGTCGAACATGACCCACGGAAGAGTCAGAAGCGCCGTTCTTCTCGATGGGAATCGGGTTCGGCTACCTGCGGATGGTCACCGAATCGGTGTGGATGCCCATCGGTTTCCACGCCGCCTTCCAGACGGGGGCACAACTGGTTCTGGCACAGGACGCTCTCGACTTCTCCGGTTCCACTGGTGCTGCCATGCTCGCCCTGGGAGTGGTTCCCTTCGCCACAGCCGCAGTCCTGGTCAGCACCCCTCGGTTCCAGACCCTGATCGCTCCACCCCGGCAACGCCCCCAGTGACGGCATGGACCACGCCCCACCAGGAGTGCCACTCAGCCTTGCTCGCGGAGTGACTGGTCGAGGTCGCACATCAACTGGGTGACCCGGCTCCGCGTGCGTGCCGGGCGCGGGTAGCGGCTCAGCACGTCAATGAGCTCAGGCGTCGCGCGTGCACGCGACAGCTGCAGCGATGCCTCAGCGGCCGCGGGATCGCCACCGGCCTGCAGCTGCCTGATGTGGGCGACGCTGGCGGCGGCGCGCAGGATGTGGCCAACCTGCTCGGACTGGGCGATGGGATGCAGGTAGGGCGCGGACGCCGCATCCCCCGCCGAGCGGGCCGCCAGACACGCAGGCTCCGAGAAGGAGTCGCGGGCGGCGCGGTGGGCATCCAGGGAAGCCACGCGTTGCAGATTCGATCGCCCGGCGCCCCCGATGAACACCTGCGCTGCCTCGATCGCCTCACGCGGGCGGGTGTCGCCGGGGACAGCCTCTTCGAAGACCTGCAGCACGTCCTCGGCGTGGGCCACCACGAAACGCGTGACGACGCGGAGTTCCTCCGTCGTCACCTCGAAGTCCCCCGACACTGTCCCACCGATCTCAGCCATGGTCCCCGATGCTAGCGCCGCGGCTCCGGAACCCCGGACCGAGACGAGATGGTGCAGGGGGAGCACGGCGACGGAGACAGAAAGGTGCGGGAGACAGAGCCCCGGCGGAGACGTACCGGCCACGGATGTGGAACGGTGGCGGAGCGACCCGCGGGGAAGCCGTGTCGATCATCCCCCGGTGGGCCGACCTGCCGCGCTGTGTTGCACATGCGGCCAACGGGCGTCGCCCCACAGACCCAGCAGGAAGCCGGTTCGCCCTCGTCCACTCCCAGCAGGACGCCGGTTCGCCCCCGTCTACTCCCAGCCGCGCAGGACCACCTTGCCCAGCGTGCGTCCGCCCTCCACGATCGAGTGGGCCTCGCGCAGGGTCTGGGCGGAGATGGGCTCCAGGACCGTGGTGACGGCCGGGTGGATGCGACCGTCATCCACGAGGGCGGCCACGGCGTCGAGGACACGGTGCTGCTCGACCATGTCGGGTGTGGCACAACCCGCGGGTGAACATCAGTTCCCAGTGCCAGGCGATGCTGCGGGCCTTCAGGGGCGAGACGTCGCGGGGCCCGTCGTCGATGGCCACGATGTGCCCGAAGGGGGCAACGATCTGCGCATAGGTCTCCACCTGTCCCTCAGAGTGGGCGGTGAACAGCCAGTCAACGCCCAATGGCGCGATCCGGCGCACCTGAGGCGCCAGGTCGAGGTGGTGGTTGACGACATGCTCGGCTCCCAGCCCGCGCACCCACGCGGCACGCCCCTGATCGGAGGCCGTGGCGATCACGGTGACCCCGGGCAGCAGCGCCTCGGCCAGCTGGAGCATGACCGACCCGACGCCACCGGTCGCCCCGACCACCAGCAGGGTGCCCTTGGACTCCGCATCCAGGCGCAACCTCTCGAAGAGGCTCTCCCAGGCGGTGAGTGCCGTGAGGGGCAGGGACGCGGCATCGGCGAAGCCCACTGTGTGGGCCCGTCGCCGACCAAGCGCTCATCCACGACGTGGAGACGCTGATCGGTGCCCGGCCGCTCGATGCTGCCCGCGTAGAACACCTCCTGGCCGGGGGAGAAGAGCGTCACCGCGGACCCGACCTCCAGGACGGTCCCGGCGGCGTCGAAGCCGAGCACGCGGAACCCACCGCTGGGGGCTGCCGCGCGTTCCTTCACATCGACCGGGTTGACCGAGACGGCCTGGACCTCCACGAGGAGATCACGGGGTCCGAGCCCGGGAACGGGAAGCTCACGCTGGATGAGGGCCCGCGGATCGCTGGTGGGCAGGTTGGTCGTGTACCCGATTGCTGGTGTCGTCGTCCGTGTCATGGCCCCCACGATGCTCCCCAGCCCGTGGTGACCGTCAAGGGTCACCTGGTACCCGATGGGTACCATGAGGGCATGGAGGAAACCGACCACGACTGCGGGCGCAATGACGTCTACGCAGCTCTGTGCCCCTGCCGCGACATGCTGGACCTGCTGGCGAACAAGTGGAGCGCCCTGGCGATCGGGGCGTTGGAGGACGGGCCCCGACGCAACGGGCAACTGCGACGTCGCCTGGGGGGCATCAGCCCCAAGGTCCTGTCCCAGACCCTCAGACGTCTGGAGGCGTACGGACTGGTCACCCGCACCGTCTACCACGAGGTCCCGCCACGCGTCGAGTACGAGCTCACGCCCCTGGGCCGCGGTGCCGCCGAACCCCTCAAGCACCTGCGCGACTGGGTCGAGGCCAATGTCGGCACCACCCCCTGAGGGTGCCCACCCCGTGGGTGGGGGAGTGCACCGCGCGGGGCGATGATGCCCACCCGGGGCATCTTTCCGCCGGGTGGGGCGTGGCGCCGAGGACGGATGCTCATCTGTTGGTCCCCGGGCATCCGACCGGGAGGAGAAGTGCTCCCAGTTCCATGCACCGTCTCAAGCTCCGCGTCAAAGTCCGCCGCGCGGGCCCAAACCCCCACCCATAGGATCCACACATGGCCATCCACATGGAGAACGTGGGCATCGCGGTGCGGGACCTGGAGCAGGCCATCGCGTTCTTCACCGATCTCGGGTTGGAACTGGTCGGGCGCGACACGGTGAGTGGACAATGGGCCGACACAGCCGTGGGACTGGACGGCAACCATGCCCGCATTGCCGTGCTGCGCACCCCCGACGGGTCGGGCCAACTGGAGTTCTTCGAGTACATCCACCCCGAGGCGATCGAGACCGCACCCACCCGGCCCAATGAGATCGGCATGCACCGCGTGGCCTTCTCCGTGGACGACATCGACCGGGCACTGGCCATCGCAGCAGAACACGGATGCCATCCGCTTCGCGGGGTGGCCACCTACGGGGACATCTACAAGCTCACCTATCTGCGCGGACCCAGTGGCATCCTGGTCATGCTGGCGCAGGATCTGCGCCGTGACTGAGGAGTGGCCCACTGTGAGGATCCGGGATGCACGGCTCGGTGATGCCGGGGGCATTGCCGCGATCTACAACGACGCCGTGGAGAACACGACGGCAGTGTGGAATGAGACCACGGTGGATGCCTCGAACCGCGCAGCGTGGATCGCCTCCCACCAGGAGGACGGCCGTCCCGTCCTCGTGGCGGTCGACGCCGCGGAGGAGGTCCTCGGATATGCGACCTATGGTGACTGGCGCGCGTGGGAGGGCTACCGCCACACCGTGGAGCACAGCGTCTACGTCAGTGGCGACCATCGCGGGGCAGGCATCGGCGAGGCCCTGATGACGGCCCTGATCCGCAGGGCCCGCAATGCCCATGTCCACGTGATGGTGGCGGGTATCGAGGCCGGGAACAGCGCCTCCATCCACCTCCACGAGAAGCTCGGCTTCGCCCGAGTCGGCCTGTTGGAGCAGGTGGGCTGGAAGTTCGGACGTTGGCTGGATCTGGCGTTCCTGCAGCTGATCCTGGATGCGGAGCACTGAGCTCCCTCTCCACCACGACCACAACCGCCACCGCCCCCGCGACTTCCGCCACAACCGCTCCGGCGACTTCCGCC
>JAKECL010000117.1 GCA_030460725.1 Propionibacterium sp. | reverse complement strand
AGGCGGTGGGGGATGGGGGGACCGCGGTTCACGCCACCCCGGACTCGACCGTGCAGCAGGAGGGGGATTCGGATCCCTATGCGGGCCACGACTTCGGGGGGCATGTCGACTGGGTCGACGAAGAACCGGAAGAGGACGAGGACGCCTGGCAGCTGACCGGGCGCTGAGAACAGTCGGAACAGGAACACTTCGATGAACGATGACAATGTCCACCGGCTGGACGAAGGGCCCGCGGTCCCGGTCCTCAACCTGCCCAACGCATTGACGGTGCTGCGTCTGGTGCTGGTGCCGGTGTTCGTGTGGTTGATGGTCATGGATGGGACACCGGCGCGCTGGTGGGCCCTGGGGGTCTTCGTGGTGGCGGCCGCCACCGCCCAACTGGACGGCCATCTGGCGCGCTCGTGGAACCTGGTCACCGACTTCGGACGCCTGGTCGACCCGATTGCCGACAAGGCGCTGACCCTGGGTGCCTTCGTCATGCTCAGCGTCGACGGCCTGGTTCCGTGGTGGTTCACGGTGCTGGTGGCCGTCCGTGAACTCGGCATCACGGGGCTGCGTGCGGTCCTGCTGAGGCGGGGCATCGTGGTGGCCGCCAACTCCGGCGGCAAACTCAAGACGGTCCTGCAGATGCTCTTCATCGTCCTCATGCTGGTGCCCTGGGAGTCCCTCCTGGTCGAGGGGCCGGCCGCCACGGTGCGCATCGTGGCCTGGGTCGTGGGTGCAGGAGCCCTGGCGCTCACGTTGTGGTCCGGTGGTGTGTACGTGGTCGAGGGCGCGCGGCTGATGCGCGCCACTCGCTGACAGGGGGCGCCTGCTGGGCGGGTGTCCAGGTGGGCCCGCGTGCACCCGGGCGGTCGTGGGGCCCCAGGGTTGAGTCGGGGCGACGCACGTCACATCCGGGAGCGGGGGCGCAGGGAATAGGCGGGGGAGCCCCCGCGTTGGAATGGACATGAAGACCCAGATGAACACCCGCACGAACTCCGGGGCCAGGATGCGGCCCCTGGGCCCCGGTGCCCCGGTTCGGCCCGTGGCCAACCATTCGGTGGATGATCTGCGGATGCGCGCTGCCAATGTGAAGGGTTACAGTCGCCCCATGGCGACCACTGTGACCGCACCGCTGTTGCGCACGGAGATCGGGGACGTCCTGCGCTCGTTGCGCCAGAGCCAGGGACGCACCCTGCGGGAGGTCTCCTCCCAGGCGCAGGTGTCCCTGGGCTATCTCTCCGAAGTTGAACGCGGACAGAAGGAGGCCTCCTCCGAGTTGCTCCAGGCCATCACCGACGCCCTCGGGGTGCCACTGTGGTTCCTGTTGCGGGAGGTCTCGGACCGCATGTCCTCCGCCGTCGGGGGCTTCGTCCCCGACACGGTCCCGGACGACCTCATGCCCGTCGCGCTGATCAGCTGAGCGGGGTGAAGCTCTCCGAGTTCTGGCACGCCCTGGAGACGGTCTACGGACCGGCTCTGGGGCGTTCCCTCGTCGTGGACCTGTACCTACCTGCCATCGGAGCCACGGCGTCCGAGGCCTTGGCCGCGGGTCAGGATCCCGATGCGGTGTGGGAGGCCCTCGTGACCGAGACCGGCAAGGGTGACGAAGCCCGTTGGGTCCACCGCCGCGATCCGAAGAAGGATCGTCGTCGCAACGCGCGCTGACCGCCACCCCCCTCTCCCCACCGAAGCGCGCTTCGTCTGATGTCGGAGGCGCGCCCCTGCGCGGAGGCGAGAGCGGTGTCGGAGGCTCCTGGTACATCCACCCGTTGTGAGCAGTAACAATCAGTTACGCTACGTAACATGATTGCCGTCGAGATTCCCCGCGAGGCCGGAACGATCCATGTCGAGATCAGGGGCGAGGGGCCACTGGTCCTCTGCGTGCCCGGGATGGGCGAGACCCACGCCGCCTTCCGCCACCTCGTTCCCGGACTCGTCGCGGCTGGTTTCCGTGTCGCCTCCATGGACCTGCGCGGCCACGGCGCCAGCAGCACCACCTTCGACTCCTACGACGACCTCGCTGCGGCCGGGGATGCACTGGCCGTCCTGGAGGGGATCGGGGCGGACAGAGCCGCTCTTGTCGGCAGTTCCATGGGTGCGGCTGCCGCGGTCCTCGCGGCCTTCCGGGCACCCGGGCTGGTCTCGCACCTGGTGCTGATCGGGCCCTTCGTCCGTGACCGCGGATCGGCGTTGACGAGGACGGTCACCCGCTTGGGACTGGTTCTCGCCCTGGCCGGGCCGTGGGGACGGTCGGTGTGGAGACGCTACTATCCCTCCCTCTTCGGGCAGTGTGTTCCAGCCGACCATCAGGAGCACGTGGAGCGCAGCCTCTCCCTGCTGGACGACCCCGACAGATGGCGGGCCTTCCGCAGGACGACAGGCACCTCCCACGCCCCCGCCGAGGAGGCTCTCCCCGGTGTGCACGCTCCCACGCTGGTCGTCATGGGTAGTCGAGATCCGGACTTCCCCGACCCGGGGGCTGAGGCGCGATGGGTCGCCGGTGCCCTGGGCGGAGACGTCGTGATGGTCCCAGGAGCAGGCCACTATCCCATGGGGGAGGAACCGGACGTGGTCCTGGGCGCAGTCCTCCCATTCCTGGAGTCCTCCCGGCAGGAGGGTGACCAGCGTGGCTGAGCGTCTCAACAGGGATGAGGTCGTGCGACGCGCGGGGGGTCTCGCCGACCGCATCGGCCTGAGTGAGGTGACGATCACGCGTCTCGGACGTGAGCTCGGGATCGCGCCCCAGGGTGTGTACCGACACGTCGAGGATGTTCGCGACCTCCGCGGTGCACTCGCACGCCTGGCGGCGGGGGAGCTCTCCGTGGAGCTCTCGCGTGCCAGTTCCGGCCTGTCGGGTCGGCCCGCCCTCGTCGCTGTGTGCACGACGCTGCGCTCCTGGGCCGCACGTCACCCCGGGCGCTACGCGGCCCTGCAGGTGGCGCCCGACCCTGAGGATCCCGTCGCTTCCGCCGCGACGGAGGAGCTGGTCTCCGTGATCGCCTCCGCCCTGTGCGCCTACTCCTTGACCGGGGATGACCTGGTCGATGCGATCCGTATGGTGCGCTCCACCGTCCACGGCTTCGTCGACCTGGAGACCCATGGTGGGTTCCGGCTGGCCCGGGATCTGGACACCACATTCGAGCGCGTGATCGACTCCCTGGACCTGGTGCTGGGGGAGTGGTCCTGAGGGACCTGTGCAGGTGCAGGGGCATCTCCATGGATGCGGGGGATGGTGATCCGACAGGACCGAGCTGACCCCGGCGTGTCAGCGTGCATCGAACACCTGTTCCACATATCCTCGGTCCACAGATGCGACAGGGAGCAGCCGGAGTCCACAGGACATCGGAACCCGGCTCCCAGATGCCGATGGTCGGGCATACCGTCATCCAGGACCCCCGGAGAGGGGCGCTCCTGATCAAGGACCAGCCGAGAACACCGGGCCGGAGAGGCCCTGCACCGAGGAGGACATCATGGCGAAGGACACGACGCGCAAGGGCGCCGCGAATGATCGCAACAAGGCCCTGGAACTTGCACTGTCGCAGATCGACAAGCAGTTCGGCAAGGGGTCCGTCATGCGTCTGGGCGACGACACCCGCCCCCCGGTGCAGGTCATCCCCACCGGTTCGCTCGCGCTCGACGTGGCACTGGGCATCGGTGGTCTCCCGCGGGGGCGTGTCGTGGAGGTCTACGGCCCGGAGTCCTCCGGCAAGACCACGGTCGCCCTGCACGCTGTGGCCAATGCGCAGAAAGCGGGTGGCAATGCTGCCTTCATCGATGCCGAGCACGCGCTGGACCCGGTCTATGCCCGGGCTCTGGGGGTCGACACCGACTCCCTCCTCGTCTCCCAGCCCGACACCGGTGAACAGGCGTTGGAGATCATGGACATGCTGATCCGCTCCGGCGGAATCGACATCATTGTCATCGACTCCGTCGCGGCACTGGTCCCCAAGGCGGAGATCGAGGGGGAGATGGGTGATTCCCACGTCGGTCTCCAGGCGCGGCTCATGAGCCAGGCCCTGCGCAAGATCACCGGTGCGCTGTCGGCGACGGGTACCACCGCCATCTTCATCAACCAGCTGCGCGAGAAGATCGGGGTGTTCTTCGGTTCGCCGGAAACCACGACCGGCGGAAAGGCGCTGAAGTTCTACGCCTCCGTGCGCATCGACGTGCGACGCATCGAGACCCTCAAGGAAGGCGGCGTGCCCGTGGGCAACCGCACCCGTGCGAAGGTCGTGAAGAACAAGATGGCTCCCCCCTTCAAGCAGGCGGAGTTCGACATCGTCTACGGCAAGGGCATCTCACGCGAGGGCTCGATCATTGACATGGGCGTGGACAACGGCATCATCCGCAAGTCCGGCTCCTGGTTCACCTACGGGGACGACCAACTGGGTCAGGGCAAGGAGAATGTCCGCCAGTTCCTGGTCGACAACCCGGAGCTCGCCGACGAGATCGAGGGGCGTATCCTCAGCGCGCTGGGAATCGGCGTCCCGCCTGAGGAGGAGGCGCCGGAGGAAGCCTCCAACGGAGCCGCACGGGTTGCCGCAGCAGCGGTGGACCCTTCCGAGGACGCCGGCTTCTGAGCGTCGTCGGAGGTCTGGCAGAGGTGAGCAAGGACTGAGGGAGAGCAGGGATGGTGCGCTACTCGGATCCGGAGGAGCATCCGGAGCTCGGGGAGGAACCCTCCCGGTCCCGCATGTCGCCGGCCCAGAGGCTCGCCCGACGGCGGGAACGCAATGCCGCCCTGACCGGGACCGAGGCGATCGAGGGGGCGCGGGAGGTGGCGCTGCGCAAACTCGATGCGCGCGCGTGCGCGCGGGGCGAGCTGGAACGGGCAATCACCGAGCGTGGGTTCTCCCCGGAGATCGCCTCCGAGGTCCTCGACCGGCTGGAGGCCGTCGGACTGGTCGATGACCGCGCCTTCGCGGCAGCCCTGGTGCGTGACCGCTTCTCCACCTCGGGGCGAACGGGACAGGCACTGGTGCAGGACCTGCGTCGACACGGTCTGTCGTCTGCGGTCGTCGAGGAGGCCATGTCCCAGGTGGACCGTGAGGACGAACTCTCCCGTGCCCGCGAACTCGTGGCCCACAGGCTGCGTTCGGTCGCGGGTGTGGACCGGGACCAAGCCTTCCGCAGACTCACCTCCATACTCGCCCGCAAGGGGTACTCCCCGGGTGTGTGCTCCACGGTGGTGACTGAGGCATTGTCCGCCCGTGAGGAGTAGCCCCCTGCGGGGACGGCGGGGGAGACGCGGGCACTGTCACATCACTGGTCATCGGCACGTCGAGGTGGTGCCGGTCCCGCACATCCTGGGGCGGATCTAGGCTGCCTGTATGGCTCTTGACCCCACCGAACTCATCCACACATTGATTGCGCGCCACCACCTCATCGCGACAGCCGAGTCCCTCACGGGTGGGGCACTGTGCGCCCGCCTCGTCGATGTCCCCGGAGCCTCGGAGACGGTGCTGGGCGGCGTGTGCACCTATGCGAGCGACCTCAAGGCCAAGGTCCTGGGGGTGGACCCCGCACGTCTGGCGCGCACGGGACCGGTCGACCGAGAGGTCGCGCTCCAGATGGCCTCCGGCGTCGCCACCCTCATGGGGGCGGACATCGCCCTGTCCACCACCGGTGTCGCAGGCCCGGGACCCGCCGATGGCCACCCAGCGGGCACGGTCCACATTGGCTGCAGGCATCCCGGAGGTCTCACCCACCGCGAGCTCCACATCCACGGGACCCGCTCGCAGGTGCGCGAGGCCACGGTCGAGGCAGCGTTGGACCTGTTGGGTGAGGTCCTCGCCGGAGGGGCACCGGGGGAGTGAACCACTCCTCGCGTGGCTGAGGTGGAGGCCACGCCGCCCGAGTCCCCTTCACGCGGCTTCCCATCCGCCCCACGACTAGACTTCCGGGGGTGAGCGACACGAGTGCACCTTCCTCCACACCCGTTGCGGGGACTTCCGCGCAGGATTCGGCCGACCTTCCCCGCACCTATGCCGTGCGGACGCTGGGCTGCCAGATGAATGAGCACGACTCCGAGCGCATGGCGGGACTCCTGGAGTCCCAGGGGCTCCTCCCCGTCGCTCTCGTTCCTGATGCTGCGGCGCGCGCCACCGATGCCGGTGACCAGGGGGCCGACGTCCTGGTCATCAACACCTGCTCGGTGCGCGAGAACGCCGCCAACAAGCTCTTCGGGAACCTCGGACAGCTGGCAGCGGTGAAGCGCGAGCGCCCCGGTATGCAGATCGCGGTGGGCGGCTGCCTCGCCCAGCAGATGCGCGACGGGATCGTGGAGCGTGCCCCCTGGGTCGACGCCGTCTTCGGCACGCACAACATCGATGTCCTCCCCGCCCTGCTCCGCCGCGCCGAGCACAACCGCGAGGCCGCGGTGGAGATCGAGGAGTCCCTGAAGGTCTTCCCCTCCACGCTTCCCCCCCACCGCGAGCGCGCCTACGCCGCCTGGGTGTCGATCTCGGTGGGCTGCAACCACACCTGCCCCTTCTGCATCGTCCCCCACCTGCGCGGCAAGGAGCGTGACCGCC
>JAKECL010000116.1 GCA_030460725.1 Propionibacterium sp. | reverse complement strand
CCGCCCACACCCGCCACGCTCGTGTGTTACTGTATTAGTGCAGTAATACAGATGGCTGCGTCGCCCGGCGCAGCACGGACATGCGACAGACCGAGGAGGTGGTTCGTGGACGTCGACGACACCCGCCCCATCTGGGTGCAACTGGTCGCCGAGTTCCGGCGCCGCATCGCCCAGGGGCAATGGGCCCCCGGTACGAAGATCCCGAGCGTCAGGGAGTTGGCGCTCGAACTCGGGGTCAACCCCAACACCGTCCAGCGGGCCCTGGGGGAACTCGACCGAGCGGCCCTCACCCTCACCGAGCGCACCTCGGGGCGATTCGTCACCGAGGACCGCGACACGATCGCCGCCGCACGCGAGGAGCTCGCCACGGCCACCACTGACCACTACATCGACTCCGTCGCAGGCATCGGCCTGGACCTGACGGAGGCCACGCAACTGATCGCCCGCCGCTGGGCGGCCAGGGAGGAGACACCGTGAACGCCATCGAGGTCCGACACCTCACCAAGTCCTACAGGGGGCGCCCCGCACTGGAGGATCTCAGTCTGTCCCTGCCCGCGGGGCAGATCGTCGGCCTCATGGGCGACAACGGGTCGGGCAAGACGACCCTGCTCAAGATCCTCGCCGGCGTCCTGGCCGACTGGGAGGGAGAGGTGAGCGTCTGCGGGCACACGCCCGGAGTGGAGTCCAAGGCAGTGGTGTCCTTCCTGCCAGACGCCTCCTTCCTGCCCGACCACTACTCCTGCGCCGACGCGATCACGCTGTACGCGGAGTTTTTCGCCGACTTCGACACCGCCAAGGCCCGCGACATGGTCGACTTCTTCCACCTGCCTGGCGACCGCACCCTCAAGGAGCTGTCCAAGGGGATGCGCGAGAAGCTCCAGATCGCCCTGGCCATGTCCCGCCGAGCCCGGGTCTACCTGCTCGACGAGCCGATCTCGGGTGTGGACCCGGCCGCACGCGACGTCATCATGCGCGGCATCCTCACCAACTTCTCCGAGGATGCGCTGATGGTCGTCTCCACCCACCTCATCGCCGACATCGAGCCGGTCGTCGACTCCGTGGTCTTCCTGCGCGGCGGCCACGTCCTGCTGCAGGGCAACGCCGATGACCTGCGCGCCGAACACCACATGGGCCTCGACGCCCTCTTCCGGAAGGTCTACGCATCATGATGACGAAGCTGCTCCGACACCAGTTCCTCTCCACCGGGAGACTCCTGGGCTCTGTGATCGGTGTGATCGTGTTGATCACCGTCGTCTCACTGGCTGCGGCCCTGCTGCGATTGCCCTTCATCGGTGCCTTCGGCCTGGGAATCGCCTACCTCCTGCTCGTGATCCTGGTCCCAGTCGCGCTTCTGCTACTGGCTGTGGACTACTGGCAGAGCATGTACGGCCAGCGCGGCTACTTCACGATGTCGCTCCCGGTGCGCGGCCGCGAGCTCTTCGCCACCAAGACCCTCCACGCAATGCTCATTGCCCTGGGGACCGGGGCCGTGGTGCTGCTCGGCGCGGTGCTGACCCGTGTGGCTGACGCGCGGTTGCGGGGAGCACCCGTGGGAGAGTCCTTGGGTGACGCCTGGGACCAGGTTCGTGCCCTGCCGGCGGGGGCCCTGTGGTTGATCGTCGCGGCGGTCCTGGTGTGGGTGGCCACGACCATCGTCCAGGTGGCCGCCGTGCTGTCCATCTCCGCCCAGGGACGCTTCAACCACCTGGGGGTCGGAGCGCCGTTGATCGGACTGGTCCTGCTCTACCTGGGCAACCAGGTGACCTCTTTGGTCGCGATGCTGTGGGTGCCCTTGGGCGTGGTCCTCTCCGGCCCTGACACCGGCGCCCTGGTCGCGCGAGGTATGTGGAGCTCATTCGCGGAGGCCGTGCGCACCGGAGGCGACCCGGAGATCCTCGGCGTGGGCTCCCTGGCCAGCAGTGTGGTCATCGCAGCGCTCCTGGGCTGGTGGGCCGTGCACTCCATCGAGCACCACACCTCCTTGCGCTGAGCGTCGCTGCGCAGGGCCGGGCGTCTGCCCCCGTCGGGAGACATCCTCGACGAGGGCGGCGCCGTGCGTGGAGCCGGTGGGTGTGCCCGGGTTCTGCGGCTCACGGGATTGCGGTGACAGCCATGGCGAACCACACGAGGGCGATCACCAACTGGAGCCAGGGTGCCCGTCGGTTGCGTCCACTGTTCCGCGACTCCGCGCGTGTGAGGAGTGCTGCGCCCAGGAAGACCAACCCTCCGAGGAACCAGAATGCGGGATCCGACCATGCGATGAGTGTCTCGAGGCTGTCGATGCGTGGGAGCAGCATCCGGGCCACAACCGCCACCAGTGCGAGCGTGCACACGACGCCGAGCAGGAAGGCCTTCCAGTCCAGTCCGGTGGAGCCCACGGAGGAGTGCCTGGCGGAGGTGGCGGGCCGATGGGCGGCGTCATCGGTGACACTTGCACGGGTCGAGCCCGACGATCCGGGTGCTGCCGGTGATCCGGGCTCAGTCGCTGATCCGGGCGTGACTCTTGATTCAGATGCTGCTGGCAGCTCGGGTGCGCCGGTCGGTCCGGGCATTCCGGCTCCGTCGGCCGATCCACTCGCAGTGGAGTGCCTCTCGGTGTCCACGCTGATCTCCGATCGCCTGGAGGAACGGTGTGCTCTGGGTGTCCTGTTCCGACGCTATCAGGTTGCTTCGTGAGGGAGACGCGTTCCAGGCCTCGCTCCAGCACGCACATGGTCCTGGGCATCGGTTCAGGCTGCGAGGCGTTCGCAGTCAGGCGTGGGTGCTGGTCTCCAGATTCAGCGCTCTGAGCTCCCTGGTACGTGCGGTTGCCACGATCTCCTCCAGGATGGCCGCTCCCACCCCGCGTCAGCGTGCATGTCGAGAAGATGCTCCTCCAGGAGCGCGTTTCGCTGAGGCGCGCAATCGCGCGACGTCAGTCTCCAAGGACGACAAGCCTTTGTGCAGGGACTGTGTAATTCGAGCCTGTTGTTGGGTCTGCCCTGGAGTTGGGGTGGAGGAGTGCGGCCGGATCGGAGTCGCCCGATCGGACGTATGTGAGTTCATGATTGGCCTGTTGGAAGGGCTCCTTCTCGAGCTCTCCGAAGGAGTTGACCGGAGAGATGAAGAGATCTCCTGACGACTGCTCGTGCCCGTGCGGGGCACTGTGGAGAGGAAGCGCTTGGCGATGACCGGACGTCTGTGGGGGAGGGTGCGCAGAGACAGGGGTGGCGAGTCCCTGCTGGGGGACCGCGACTACCTGGCGTGGTTCGCCGCCGACACGTCGTGGGCCTTCGGGACCGGGGTGCGCTCCTTCGCGATGCTCCTGGTGTCGTTCGCGGTGACGGGCTCCGCCGCCCAGGCCGGCCTGATCTCGACGGTGTCGACAGTGTGCGCGCTGGTTGCCACCGTGCCGGGTGGTGTCCTGGTCGACCGCTGGGACCGCCGGACCTCGCTCATCACCTCGGGGATCCTGCGTCTGGTCCTGTGCCTCCTCGCCGCACTCACCTGGGAGATGGGGGCGATGGATACGGCCGTCCTCTACGTCGTCGGGATCGGGCTGGGAGTGGTCAGCGGGCTCTTCGGCACAGCCTCGGACGCTGCGTTGAAGTCCGTGGTGACCGGCGCCCAGCTGCCGCAGGCTGTGTCCGCCAACCAGGGACGTGACGGCGCGGTCAGTCTGGTGGCCTCCCCGATCTCCGGCGCGCTCATGGCGGTGTCGAACGCTCTCCCGTTCGCGGTGGCGGCGGGGGCGGCACTCATCCAGGTCGTCGCGACCAGGGTGATCAGGGCCGACCTCCGGCCGATCGACGACGAGGGGGGCGGAGCGGGCGGGCACCCCGACGACGAGGGGGACGGCAGGTCGCGGTGGCCACGGCTCGACGAGTACCTGGCCGGGTTCCGGTTCATCGTCGGTCAGGACGTGCTGTGTCGCCTGATCCTGGGCACCGTCGGCATCAACTGCGGGCTGACGGCGCTGTTCGTCGGTCTGCAGCTCGTCCTGAAGGAGGACGGGGTCCAGACGTGGCGGATCGGCCTCCTGGACTCGTTCATGGCGGTCGGCATGATCGTCGGTGCCGTCATCGCCCAGGGGCTTCTGAAGAGGGTCCGGACCGGCACGCTGATCATCGGGCTGTTCCTCGCCGGCTGCGCTGCGCTGGTGCCGATCGCCTTGGTCCAGGACATCCGCGTGTCATTGGCGGCGTTGACGGTCCTCGGCCTGGTCATGCCCGCGCTCAACGGTGCGATGATGGGCTACGCGCAGGCCCTCATCCCCGGTCGGCTCCAGAGGCGGGTGCTCTCGGCCGCGGGACTGCTGGGGCACAGACACTGCCTGCACTGATGCCCGTGCTCATGGGGGTCGGCCTGTCCACCATCGGGCCGCCTGCGTCAATGGGGGCGACGGTCGGGTTGTTCGCCCTCTCCGCGGTCCTCGTCACCAGCCACCGGGGCATCCGAGCGCTGGGGCGGCCGGGCGAGTGGAGCGCCGACGAGGGCGCGACGACCGCTCCCTCAGGCGGGGATCCCGCCCCGGTGGTGCCGGACGCGGGTCTCGACTGACCGGCGTCGGGCCCAGCCGGGGCCGACGAGGGCGGGGGCACCGCACTCGCCAGACCACACGGTCCCGGGCACACGGCGCACCCCGGAGGTCATCCCTGCGAGGAGGGGGAACCCTCGCCACCGGCACCACCGCGACGACGACGCCTGCGCCTGCGCGGCGCGGTCGAGTCATCGGCCGGCGTGCGCGGCTCAGGGTTGTGGTCACCACGGCCCCGCCCTCGTGAACCCCGGTCGGAACGGCCACGCTGCCCGGCAGGCACCTCACGCCCACCGCCACGCGGGCCACGCACACGGTCGGAGTGACGCGTCGCAGAGGACTGCCCGCCACGCGGCGCCCCGCGTCCGCCGCGACCCTCACGTGGTCCGCCGGTCTCACCCAGGTCCTCGATCACCTCGGCGTCCAGACCTGCAAGCGTCCGCTTGGACTTCGGCAGGCGACCGGTCACCTCGGTGGGGATGTCGAGGTCGGTGAAGAGGTGGGGGGAGGTGTGGTAGGTCTCCAGGGGCTCAGGCACGCCCAGGCCCAGCGCCTTGGAGATCAGGCTCCAGCGTGGCACGTCATCCCAGTCGACGAAGGTCACCGCCGTGCCGGAGTGGCCGGCGCGACCGGTGCGCCCGATGCGGTGGATGTAGATCTTCTCATCCTCCGGGCACTGGTAGTTGATGACGTGGGTGACGTCGTCGACGTCGATCCCGCGCGCGGCCACATCGGTGGCCACCAGCACGTCGATCTTGCCCTTGCGGAAGGCCCGCATTGCCTGCTCGCGTGCCCCCTGCCCGAGGTCCCCGTGCAGGGCACCCACGGCGAAGCCGCGTTCGGCCAGGTCATCGGCCAGACGGGCGGCGGTGCGCTTGGTGCGGCAGAAGATGATCGTGCGCCCGCGGCCCTCGGACTGAAGGATGCGCGCCACGACCTCCACCTTGTTCATCGCGTGGACGCGGTAGATGACCTGCTTCACCGACTTCACGGTGGCACCCTGGTCGGTGGGGTCCTGGGCGCGGATGTGGGTGGGGTGGGACATGAACTTGCGTGCCAGCGCCACCACCGGGCCCGGCATGGTGGCCGAGAAGAGCATGGTGTGGCGGGTGACGGGCACGCGTGCCAGCAGCGTCTCCACATCGGGCAGGAAGCCCAGGTCCAGCATCTCGTCGGCCTCGTCCAGGACGACGGTCTGGACGCCGTTGAGGTGCAGGAGTCCGCGGCGCAGCAGGTCGATGAGGCGCCCGGGGGTGCCCACCACCACGTCGACGCCCTTCTCCAGGGCCTCGATCTGGGGTTCGAAGGCGACGCCGCCGTAGATGTCGATGATGCGCGTGGAGAGCTTGCCCGCCGCCTTGCGCAGGTCGGAGGCGACCTGCTTCGTGAGCTCACGGGTGGGCAGGATGACCAGTGCCTGCGGGCAGTTGGGGTTGAGGAGGTCCTCGTAGCCCTCCTCATCGGGGGCGATGACGTCCTCCAACAGGGGGATGCCGAAGCCCAGGGTCTTGCCGGTGCCGGTCTTGGCCTGGCCGATGATGTCGTGGCGGTCCAGCGCCACGGGCAGGGTGAGTGCCTGGATGGGGAAGGGGTGGGTGATGCCCTCGGCCTCCAGGGCGTCCACGATGGGGTCGGAGACGCCGAAGTCCGCGAAGGTCTTCTCCTCGAGGTGCTCGGTGGAGCCGTCCTCGTCGGTGATGTCGGGGGTCGCCTCAGGTTCGGGGGCGACGGCGACGATGTCGCCCAGGCGCACGACGCCTGCGGAGTACTGGGGTGCTTCGGTGGGGGTCTCGGTGGTGCTCTCCCCGGCCTCGGGCGCGGATGCGCCGGTGCCGTGTGTATCGCTCAGGGTCACGATCAGCCTTGTCTCCGGGGGTCGCCCGGGTCGTCGTGGCAGCCGATCGCGCAGTTTCGGGGCGCCCGAAGGGGGCGCGGGTCACGGTTCGGTGATGCGACCGGTCAGCCGTGGTCACCCCCATCCTAGGGGGAGCCGGGCCGGGCCGCGGGGAGGGGCCGC